>JAQGHJ010000296.1 GCA_028288905.1 Phycisphaerales bacterium
GGCCCCCGCCCGCGCCGGGCGCAGGAGTTCCGGGAGCGCCGCCGCCCGGGCCCGCAGCCGGGCGTCGAGGTCGGACAGCAGGACGCCCCGGGTCGTCCAGTACGACGCCGCCCCGGCCGCCAGCAACGTGGCCCAGACGCTCAGGAGGATGACCAGCGCGATGCGTCGTCGCATGAGCGGCGCCCGGGACGGTGTGGGGCGGGCCGGCCGCCCGCGGCGCGGGGGACGCCCGTCAGCCCGGCGGGCCGAGCACGTAGCCCATGCCCCGCCGGGTGTGGATCAGCTTCGCGTCGAACCCCTTGTCGATCTTCGCCCGCAGGTACCCGACGTACACGTCGACCACGTTGCTCGACGCCTCGTCGTGCCGGTCGTACAGGTGGTTCCAGATGTCGGTCCGGGGCACGACCTCGCCCTGGCGGCGGCCCAGGTACTCGAGCAGCCCGTACTCGCGGGCGCTCAGCGGGATCGGCCGCCCCGCCCGCGACACCGCCCGCCGGGCCGTGTCGATCGACAGGTCGCCGACCGTGATGACGGCCGACGCCTGCCCGTGCCCCCGGCGGACGATCGCCCGCACCCGGGCCAGCAGTTCCTGCCACGAGAACGGCTTCACCAGGTAGTCGTCGGCCCCCAGGTCCAGGCCCCGCACGCGGTCGTCGACCCCGTCCCGGGCCGTCAGGCACAGCACCGGCAGCCGGGGCTGGTGCTGGCGGATCAGCGCCAGCAGCGCCCACCCGTCCACGTTCGGCAGCATGATGTCGAGGACGACGCCGTCGTACGTTTCCCCGCGGATCAGGTGCGCCGCCTCGGCCCCGTCCGAGGTCAGGTCGACGGCGTAGCCCTCCTCGCGGAGGCCCTCGGCCAACGACCGGGCGAGCGACGGGTGGTCCTCGGCGACGAGCAGCCTCACCTTCGGTCCTCCTGATATTGCCGGGCGGGCGACTACGGGGCGCGGCGGAGGTCCGCCACGCACGCGTTGGCCGCCATCGGGCCGGCGGACCCGTCCGCCCGCACCGCGTTCATCTGGTCGGTCCCGTGCCAGCCAGGCAGGGCGTCGAACGCGACCACCGCGTCCCCGCGGGCCATGTAAGGGTTCTTCCCGGCGAGCGTGGTTAGCTCGAGCCCGGTGTCCCGCCAGTCGTAGCTCGAGAACGTGGCCGGGGCGAGTTCCTCGTCCCCGGGGCAGACGAACGCGTCCGCCGACGCGTATGCCTGGAGCGACCGCTCCCACGGGACCTGGGTGTAGGCGGGCGTCGGCAGCTGTTGCCCGTTCGCCGCGGCGTACATCCGGAACGCCAGGCCGATGCCGCGGAGGTTCGCCAGGCACTGGGTCCCCCGCGCGGCCGCCCGCACCCGGCCCGCGACCGGGAGCATGATCGCCAGCAGCACCGCGACGATCGCGCAGACGACCAACAGCTGCACCAGCGTGCCGCCGGTACGGCGACGGCGGCGGCCGCCGGGCCCGCCGTCCGGCGGCGCGTGTTGGGGGCCCCGTTTCCACATGGGTTCGGCGACCGGGAGAGGGCGTCACGGGCCCGTGCGAAGCGACCTGTACCGTGTCGGAGGCAGCGCGGCACGGCCGCCGGCCCCGTCGCCGCGGGCCGATCGCCTCAGAACGCGTGGCCGCCGCCCGGCTGGCCCTCCGAAATGCCGCGCGGCCGCGCCGCGACGAACCAAGCCCGCGGCCAACTTTAGCCCAAACGCCGGAGGACACAAACGGTAGTTCCGCGCCCCGCCGCTCGATGCCCCGCCGCTCGACGCCCCGGCCGAGGCGGACCGCGCCGTCCGCGTCTCGGGCGGTCCGCCCGCTCATCGTCCTCTCATCCGCGTTGGGAATGATGCCGTGCGGCGGCAGGACCATCGGGCGGGCCTGCCGCCGGCCGGTGCCTCCCCGCGGCGGCGGGACGGCGCCGGGAGCCGGTACGCGCTGGCGACGGCGGCCCAGGACGAGCGGAGCGAAACGGGCTAACGAAGGGTCTGGCAGCTTGAACTACCTCCCCCGCATCCTCTCGTACATGAAACCGAACGGCGGCGCGGCCGCCGCGTCGGCGGCGCTGGTCGTCACCACCGCGGCCTTGGCGCTGCTCATCCCGTGGCCGCTCAAGGTGCTGATCGACAGCGTCCTGGGGGACCGACCCCCGCCGGCGGTGCTCGCCTGGGCGGGCGCGAGCCGCAGCGGCTCCCTGCTGGTCGGGGTCGTGGGGACCGGGCTGCTGTTGGTCTTGGCCGAGCGGGTGCTGAGCGCGCTGCACGCTTACGTCAACGTCGAACTCGAACACCGGCTGGCGCTCGACCTCCGCGGGGACCTCTGCCGACACGCGGCCGAGTGGTCCGCCGCGTCCCACGACGCGGGGCACCTCAAGGCGGGGCACCTCAAAACGCTGACGCCGATGATCGGCACGTCGGCCGGAGAGGCCGCCGGCGTCGTGACGGCGATGGTCCCGTTGATCCGGGCCGCGGTGATAGGGGTCGGCGCGATCCCGATCACGCTCTACGTGGACCGGACGCTGTCGCTCCTGCCGCTGGTCGCCGTCCCGCTCCTCTACGCGCTGGGCCTGCGGCGCGCTTACCGCGGCTCGGCGCGGCTGGCCGAGGGGCCGGGCCCGGAGTGGTCCGCCCTTTCGGTGTTCGGCGAGCGGATACCGGCGCCGGACCCCGTAGCCGCGGCCGACTGGCCGGACCGGGAGTGGCGGCGGTTCCGCCGGCACGACGAGCGGGCATGCGAGAGCCGGGTCCGGCTGGCCAAACGGCGGATCGCGTCGTCTGCGTCGGTCTCGGCATTGATGGCGGTCGTGACGGCGCTGGTCGTCGGTCTGGGCGCGTACCGCTGCACGCGGGGCGTCATGACCTTCGGCGAGTTGGCCGTGTTTGCCGCGTACCTCGGCATGATCTTCAGGCCGCTGGAGCGGGCCCTCCTGGCGCCCCGGTCCATTCCCGAAGCGACCCGGGCGCTGCGGACGGCGTTCGACCTGCTCGACCTCCGGCCGGACCTCCGGGACGAGCCGGGGGCGGAGCCGCTGATTGGGTGCGCCGGCCGCGTCGAGTTCGGCGAGGTCGACTTCGACTACCCCGGGCGGGTCGGCACGCTGCGGGACGTGTCGTTCGTGGCCGAGGCGGGGCAGGTGGTGGCGGTCGTCGGCCCGCCCGGAGCGGGCAAGCACGCGCTGGCCCGCCTGATCGCCCGGCACCACGACGCCCGGTCGGGCGAGGTGCGGATCGACGGACGTCCCGTCCGGGGCGTGGCGCTGGCGAGCCTCCGTCGGCAGGTCGCCGCCCTGCCGGAGGAGCCGGAGCTGTTCGCCGGGACGATCGCCGAGAACATCCGGTGCGGCCGCCCGGACGCCGGGGACGACGAGGTGCTGGAGGCCGCCAAGGCCGCCAACGCCCACGACTTCATCGCCGGCCTGCCGCGGGGCTACCACACGCCGCTCGGCGAGCGCGGGGCGGGGCTGTCCGGGGTCGAGCGGAGGCGGGTCGCGGTCGCCCGGGCGTTCCTGCAAAACGCCCCGATCCTGATCGTCGACGAGGCGGGCGGCGCGCCCGACCCACGTGTTGACGCCGACGACCGCCGAGCCCTGGACCGGCTCATGGCCGGGCGGACGACGTTCGTCATCGCTCGCCGCGCGTGCACGGCCCGGCAGGCGGACCTGATCCTGGTGATGGACGGCGGCCGGCTGGTGCAGCGTGGGTCACACGACGAGTTGATGAGCGAGCCGGGCCCGTACCGGCAGATGCAGGAGCCGCAGGGCGAGCCGCGTCGGGAACCCGTCACGCCCAACGGCCGGAACGGCAACGTTTGGCGCGACGGCTTGGCCCCGGGCCAAGACTTGGCCCCGGCCGCGTCGGTTGCCGACGGCTCGCCTACTTGGAAGTGGACCGCGGAACGCGAGTGGGGTCACGCCCGAGCCGGCGGGCACGGCAGATCGGGCGGGGTCCGGCCCCGGCTTACGGACGAGCCGGTCGGATCGGTTGCTGAACTGAGCGACTGAGGCACGGGCGGGGCGTCTCCGTTCGACGAGCCGGACCGAGTGGTACGGTCGGCCGTCGTCGATCGCTCCCTCGCCTCCGCTCCCCCAAGCACCTCGCGGGCGGACCGAGCGAACCGCGGCCTCGGGAATCGGCGGTGCCGCTCTGCCGAATTGACGCCCTTGACTCATCGGGGGTGAAAAGCCGGCCACCCCGTTCAACACCAAGTCCGGTGGGTGCGCATCGACGGTCGACTACCCCTGTGGCTGTCGGCATCCGTTGCCTCCTCTGCCGGTGCGGGCCGTTCCGGGGAGGTATCACCTTTGCACGCGGTCACCCGCCGACCCCCGGAAAGCAAGCGTTTCCCCCGCAACGTCGCGCCGGCGGGCTCGCTTCCGGAAGTCCCTCGGCCAATCAGCAAGGATGGCTTTGTCATGTGCCTGATGACGCTCCAAGACCGCGTGCGAAAGCTCGGGATGGGTGCCATGTACGAGGGCCACTTGGCCCAGGGCGGGTTCCGCGACCTGTTCGACGACCGATCGCCCGAGTGGGCATCGACCCCGGTGCCCCAGAAGGTCATTGACCTGAAGGCGTTCGAAGCGGCCGGGGTGCCGGTGGCGGAGGTGATCAGCCACTACCGCGAGACGCTCGCACGCGCCGAAGGCGGCGACGGCGACTCTGGCCTCGCGGCGATCGCGGCGGCTATGCAGGTGTACCGGCAAGCCGGGTACGCACCTCCTCTGCCGCCCGACGTGGAGGCGGCCGTCCGGGGGTAACCTTCGTCGCCAGCGACCCGGTCCCGACGGCTGACGCCGGCGGCTGTCCTCCCCTATCCCCATCCCACGCCCCATGCGTGGTTCCCAGGTCCGCGTGAGCCGGCTCGTGAGTCTTCGACCCGGGCCTGTACCCGGTGAAGCGCCGGCCCCTTCCTTGTCACGATCCCCGCCAGCAGTCGGAAGCCGCGCGAAGGCCGAGCAGCGCGGGTTATCAACCTGATCGATGCGTCGGCACATCCCGCCGTTGCCGGGAGAGAAAGCAGACGTTCGTCCGACTGCCTCGAAACCGCGCGACGATCGGTTCTGCGGAGAGCCGGCAACAGACGCACGATCCTGATGAACCCTGCTCAGGGCACTACCAAGTAGGTTGCGGGGCC
>JAQGHJ010000364.1 GCA_028288905.1 Phycisphaerales bacterium
GTCACACGTGGATCGCCCGCTTCTCCACCGCCAGCGCCGCTTCCTTCACCGCCTCACTCATCGTCGGGTGAGCGTGGAAGCTGCGGGCGATGTCCTCGCTGCTGGCGGCCAGCTCCATCGCCACGACGCACTCGGCCAGCATGTCCGACGCCCGGGCGGCCAGGATCTGCACGCCGAGTACCCGGTCGGTCTTGGCGTCGGCCACCATCTTCACCCACCCGTCGGCGTCGTCGATGCTCTTGGCCCGGCCGTTGCCCAGCATGGGGAACTTGCCGACTTTGACCTCCCGCCCTTCCCGCTTGGCGTCGGCCTCGGTCAGGCCGACCTGGGCCAGCTCCGGGTGGGTGTAGACGATGCCGGGGACAGTCTTGTAGTTCACGTGCCCGGCCTTGCCGGCCATCAGCTCGACGGCGGCGGTCCCCTCCTCCTCCGCCTTGTGAGCCAACATGAGCCCGCCGACGACGTCGCCGATCGCGTACACGCCCGGCACGTTCGTCTGGTAGTGGTCGTCAACCTTCACGAACCCGCGGTCGAGCTGAACGCCAAGGGCCTCCAGCCCAAGCCCGGCCGTCAGCGGGCGGCGGCCGGTGCAGACGAGGCACTTGTCCGCCACCTCCGTCTCGACCTTGTCCCCGACCTTGTACGTGACGTGGACCTGCCCGTCCCTCGCCTCGGCCTTCTGGGCGGCGGCCCCGAACTTGAACTTCAGCCCCTGCTTCTCGAGCAGCCGCTGGAGCTGGCCGCTCAGCTCCTGGTCCATCAGAGGCAGGATGCGGTCGGTGAACTCGATCACCGTCACCTCGGACCCGAGCCGGGCCCAGACGCTGCCCATTTCGACGCCGATGTACCCGCCGCCGACGACGACGAGCTTCTTCGGCACCTCCGTGAACGCCAGCGCTTCGGTCGACGTGACGACGTTCTTGCCGTCGAACGGCAGCCCGGGTAGCTCCGTCGGCACGCTCCCCGTGGCGACCAACACCCGCTTGGCCTTGAGGGTGCGCGTGCCGCCGTCTGGCGTCTTGACCTCGACGGTGTCGGCGGCTGTCAGCTTGGCCGTGCCTTGCACCTGCTCGACCTTGTTCTTCTTGAACAGCATCTGCACGCCGCCGGTCAGGCTCTTTACCACCTGTTCCTTGCGGGCGATCATCTTGGGCAGGTCGAGCGACAGCTCCTTGATGTTGATGCCGTGGTTGGCCAGCTTCGTGCGGGCCTCGTAAAAACGCTCGGAGCTGTCGAGCAATGCCTTCGACGGGATGCACCCGACGTTGAGGCAGACGCCGCCCCACCAGCCCTTGTCCACGCAGGCGACCTTCATGCCGAGCTGTGCCGCCCGAATGGCCGCGACGTACCCGCCGGGGCCGGCACCGATCACTACAAGGTCGAACACGGGGGACGCGGCGGCGGGGTCAGCAGCTTGGGTCATAGGGATCGGAATTGTAGGGACCTTGGCGGGGCAGTTCGAGGGGGAGGGGTCGCGCCGGGTACCGCAATTCACACTGGGCGAGGGAAGGCCCGAAGGGGTCGGCCCGTAGCCGCTGTGCCCGCCCGCGCCAACAATGGGCCGCGCCCGATGTTTTAGCCATGTCGGCCGGACCCGTTGCGCCCCGCGTGCAGAATCGGGTAAGACCCGCAGCGTCCGCCGAACGGAACCCAGCATGAACCGCCTCCGATCGCTCCTCACCGCCGCCATCTTGGTCCTCTCGGCACCCGTATGGGCCGCAGCGGCCGACGCGGGCCCGGGCGGGCCGAAACGGCCGAACGTCCTGCTGATCCTGTCGGACGACCTGACGTCGATGCACCTCGGGTGCTACGGCGACCCGCTCGCCCACACGCCGAACATCGACCGGCTGGCCGCCCGCGGCGTCCGGTTCGACAAGGCGTACTGCCAGTTCCCGCTGTGCAACCCGAGCCGGGCGTCGTTCCTGACCGGGCTCCGGCCGGACACGCTGCGGGTTTACGACCTCAAGACCCAGTTCCGCCAGAACGTGCCGAACGCCCAGTCGGTCGGGCAGACGTTCCAGAAGGCCGGGTACCACGTGATGCGGGTCGGCAAGCTGTACCACTACGGCGTGCCGCTGCAGATCGGGACGGACGGGTTGGACGACGCCCCGAGCTGGGCCGAGCGGTACAACCCGGCCGGCCGGGACGTGAAGGAGGACGTCCCGCAGATCGCCCGGACCGAGTTCGACCCGATCGAGGGCAAGACGGTCGTCAAGACGAACAACGAGCCGAACCAGTTCGGCGGCAACCTGAGCTGGCTGGCGGCCGACGGGGCGGACGACGAGCAGACGGACGGCAAGGTCGCCGCCAAGGCGATCGAGCTGCTGGAGGCGAACAAGGACAAGCCGTTCTTCCTCGGGGTCGGCTTCTTCCGCCCGCACACGCCGTTCGTCGCGCCGCGGCAGTACTTCGGGTTCTACCCGCTGGAGAAGGTGCCGGTCTGGGCCGAACCGGCGGGCTGGCGGGCGTCCGTCCCGCCGATCGCGCTGATCGCCAAGCCAGACCAAGACCACATGTCGGCCGACCAGAAGCGGCTGGCCGCCCAAGCGTACTTCGCGGCGACGTCGTTCATGGACGCGCAGGTCGGGCGGGTGATCGACGCCCTCGACCGGCTGAAGCTGGCGGACAACACGGTAATCGTGTTCGCCAGCGACCACGGGTACCAGTTGGGCGAGCACAACCAGTGGCAGAAGATGACGCTGTTCGAGGACTGCGCGCGGGTCCCGATGATCATCGCCAGCCCCGGCGGGGCGCGGGGCGCCACGTCCCCCCGGGTGGTCGAGTTGGTCGACCTGCATGCGACGCTGGCCGACCTGACCGGCGTGCCCGCCCCCGCGACGGACGGTGTGAGCCTCAAGCCGCTCGTCCTAGCGGCCGACGCCCCGTGGGCCCGGCCGGCCGTAACGCAGGTCACCCGGGTGCTGCCGCGGGGCGTGCTCGGCGGGGCCGGGCGGAACGTGATGGGCTACTCCGTCCGCACCGACCGGTACCGCTACACCGAGTGGAACGGCGGCGCGCAGGGCAGCGAACTGTACGACCACGACACCGACCCGCACGAGTTGAAGAACCTCGCCGCGGACCCGGCCCACGCCGCCACCGTGTCGAGCTTGAAGAAGCTGTTGCCGGCCAAGGGGGCTGGACGGCGGTAACGCCGGAGTCGCACATCGGATTCGCCGCACCCACTTAGTCGACCTTGGCAGAGCGGGAACTCGCGGCCAATAGCACCCCATTCGACGCGCGGCGGTGGCCCTGCGGCAAGTCAGTCTACGCGGCCGCCGCCGCCGCTCATTACAGCGAATGGGCTGACCCCATCTTGCCGGACTTCACCGCCGAGGTGCTACATTGCGCCGGTCGGGCTGCCCCGACCCGATGCAGCTGATGCGTCGGGCTGGAGCCACCCCTGCTCCCACAGGTCATCCCGCACCGTTCCCATCGCGCATCGCTTCGCTGCGCCGGTCACGTCGCCCATTACGCAGCCTCCCCCGACGCTCGTACGGGAAAACCGAGCCGCGGCGGATAACGTCCACAACCCACAACCCTCACCGCGGGGAACCACCACACCCAAGGCACATCCGCTGCCGCACCGCCTCGTCCTATTTGCCTCTAGACATTCTGTGTGGGCAAAAGTGGCAGGAGGGATTACCCCTGCAAACGCAACGGCAACGGACCGGTGCCATGCACGTTCGTTGGGCACCCACAACACCACACCTGTCGACACGTTGCGAATCCTGATTAACCTGAACCGCTCAACAGTTATGCGGGTGAGTGGTGGGGTGCCCCGCCTGCCTAGTACACGAGCATTTGCGACGTAAACCAGCGTTTTTAGATTGATGAACGTTGTAATTGATCCGGTTGGCACGCTCGTTGCCATAAGGGGAGAAAGACGAATCGCTCTGTTTAGTGGCGATTTGAAAAGGGTCTTTCGACGTAATGCTAAGGCGTGGAGACGCTCATCGGCGCCTCAAGATCGCGCTGCAAGGTTGTTCGCAAATGCTCTCTTCAAAGGAAATGGTCAATCACACTGGTTTGAAGGGTCGGTCGACTTTCCAAGTCGCCGCCCCGGCGGAGGCGGCCGCCGTCCCTTGGCTCTGTCTCGTCGCCGTGGTGCTGGTCTGCGGGGCGATCTCACTCCTTGCCGCCCGTCCGCGCGAGGCCCTGCCGGCCGATGGCCCGAGCCTACTTCTGGCATCTGCGGCCGGCGACGCCGTCGACGTGCGGCGCATATTGGACGCCGGTGTCGAAGTCGACGAGCCGGACGTGACCGGCAACACCGCGCTGATGTACGCGGCCGGCAGCGGGCGCCGTGAAGTGGTGAAGCTGCTGTTGTCCCGCGGCGCGAGCCCGCACCGCACGAACCTGTCCGGGGCGGGCGCGCTGCGGTTCGCCGTGACCGGCGGCGACGCCGGCTGCACCGCGAAACTCCTCACGGCCGGGGCCGACCCGGACACGGTCGCGGTCGGCGGGCTCACCCCCTTGATGGTCGCCGCCCTGTACGGGCACGCCGACGTGGCGGCCGTGCTCCTCGACGCCGGGGCGAACCCGAGCCGCATCAACGAGGAGGGCCAGACGGCAATCTGGTACGCCGCGGGGGCCAAGGACGAGCAGATCATCAAGCTGCTGCTCGCCGTCGGGCTGTCGGCCCGCGGGACCGACCGCAACGGGCAGACGCCGCTCCACGACGCGGCCGATCGTGGCACGGCTCGCGGGGCCGCCCTGTTACTGGACGCCGGTGCCGACCCGGCCGCGGTCGACCGGTTCGGCGTCACGGCCGCCGACACCGCCCGCCGCGTCGGGAACAGCGGCGTCGTCAGCCTGCTTGCCCCGGTACCCCGACCGGCGGCCCACGCGGCGGTCGTTCGAACGGGAGCCGCAGCTGAGGGGTGAACCGGACCCGTCGCGGGCGGCCCGGCAAGAGTCGAACGGTATTCGGGATAGGCTCGCTGTGAAAACGAAAACGCCCCGCTGACCGTTCGGTCAGCGGGGCGTTTTCGTTTTCACAGCGGGCGTTGTTCAACCGGCCACAGACGTCGCCTCGTTAGGGCCGCACCAGACGCCGCCGTTACACTTCCAGCATAAGCCGAGCCGGGTCTTCGAGGTACTGCTTGAGGCGGACGAGGAAGCTGACCGATTCCCGCCCGTCGACCAGCCGGTGGTCGTAGCTCAGCGCGATGTACATCATCGGCCGAACCTCGACCTTGCCGTCGACCGCGATCGGCCGCTGCTGGATCGCGTGCATGCCGAGGATCGCGCTCTGCGGCGGGTTCAGGATCGGGGTGCTCAACAGGCTGCCGAACACGCCGCCGTTCGTGATGCTGAACGTCCCGCCGCTCAGCTCCGCGATCGACAGCTTGCCATCCCGCACCGCCGTCGCCAGCCGCTTGATCTCGCTCTCGATCTTGGCGAACCCCATCTGCTCCGCGTTCCGCAACACCGGCACGGCCAGCCCCCGCTCGGTGCTGACGGCGATCCCCAGGTTGACGAAGTCCTGGTACACGATGTCCTCGCCATCGATCCGGGCGTTCACCCGCGGGAACTCGCGCAGGGCCAGCACCACGGCCCGGCCGAAGAAGCTCATGAACCCCAGGCCGATGCCGTGGACCTCCTGGAACCGCTCCTTGAACTTGGACCGCAGGGCCATCACCTGCGTCAGGTCCACCTCGTTGAAGGTGGTGAGGATGGCGGCCGTCTGCTGG
>JAQGHJ010000373.1 GCA_028288905.1 Phycisphaerales bacterium
GGCCAATTGCGTTACCGGGTTCGCAACAACCGTGCTGCCCGGATCAGGAGAAAGATCCGAGGTAGTCCCACCCCGGAGAGCGGGGACGGGCCATCAGTCAGGCTCCGCGCCGAAATCCCGTCCTTCCGGATGGGCTATCAAGCACCTGCCCGTAGGCACCTATCCGGGCTGCCCTTCCGCCTGCCCGACCGCCAGTAGCCCCGCCATCAGCGCCTCAACCTCTGCGTCCGAATGCTCGCTCGACAGCGTGACCCGCAGCCGGCTCGTGCCGCGGGGGACGGTCGGCGGGCGGATGGCGGAGACGAGCAGGCCCCGCTCCCGCAGCCGATCGGCTGCGGTCAGGGCGGCCGCCTCGGTCCCGAGCACGACGGGGATGATTGGCGAGTCGCCCGGCGGAAGCGTGACCCCGGCCGCCGACAGTTCCGCCCGCACGCGCCGGGCCAGCGCCCGCACCCGGGCCTGGCGGTGGGGCTCGTCCCGCATGACGGCGATCGACTCGGCCGCGGCGGCGGCCGTCGTCGCCGGCACGCTCGTCGAGAACACGTACGCCCGCCCGAGGTTCACCAGTACGTCGCACAGGTCGACGGACCCGCACACCGCGGCCCCGGCCACCCCCACCGCCTTCGACAGCGTGGCGACCGTCGCGTCGACCGCCGCCGACAGCCCCAACTCGGCCGCCAGCCCGGCCCCGGCGGGACCGTACGCGCCGCTCCCGTGGGCCTCGTCCAACACCAGGAGCGGCGGCGATCCGGCACTGGCCTTCAGGGCGGCGATCGCCGTCAGGTCCGCGGCGTCGCCGTCCATGCTGAAGATCGACTCGGTGAGGATCACGTCGAGCGGGCGGGCAGCCCCCCCGCCGCCGCCGGCCGGGTCGTCGGTTCCCAACAGCCGGGCGAGCTTGCCGACCCCGTTGTGCGGGAACACGCGGTACGACGCCGCCGGCGGGCCGTCGTCGGCGTTCGTCGACGCGCCCGCGGCGACGGCCCGGGCCGCGTCGACGAGCGACGCGTGGCACAACTTGTCGAGCAGGAACCGCACCGGCCGCCCGGCCCGGGCGGCGACGGCGGCCAGCGCTTGAACGATCGCCAGGTTCGCCTGAAACCCGCTGGGGAACAAAACGGCGGCGGCCGTCCCCTTCCACGCCGCGATCGCCGCCTCGGCCGCCGCGTGGGCGTCCGTGTGTCCCGTTACCAGCGGGGCCGCCCCGCTGCCGACGCCGTACCGGGCCGCCGCGGCTTGAGCGGCCGCGACGACGCGCGGGTGGTGCGTCAGGCCGAGGTAGTCGTTCGAGGAGAAGTTGACCAGAGTCCGGCCGCCGAGCCGGACGCGGACGGCGTCGATCGGGTTGAGCGCCCGGCGAACGCGGCGGAGCCGGGCGGCGTCCAGCCGGGCGAGTTCGGCGGCGAACAGCGAGGGCCAGGCGTCGGTGGGCATGTGTGGTTGGGGAAACGAAATCCGCCTACTTATCCGAACGTCGCGCGCCCGTTCGGGATGCCCGCCCGACGCGCCGTGGGCACGGGCGTGCTACGCACAGGATGCCGCCGCCGCCACGCGTCATTCACGTCGGCCGGTCCAGCAGTTCCCGCATCGTGTCCTGCGGCGGCGGCACCGCCGTGCCTTGACGTTGCTCGACGAACCGGAGTGGCAGGCGGGTCGCGTCCGCCAGCTCCCGCAGCAGGTCGGCCGGGCGCAGGCCGGCCGACGGGGTGCCGGTCCATCGCACGACCGGGTAGGCGGTCTCGCCGGCCGGCGTCCGCACGATCAGGTGCAGCTCGGAGTGATCGCCTGTCCACTGCTTCTGGCGGCCCGGCGGGCCGACGCGGCTGCCGGTCACGACCCGCCACTCCCGCGCGTCGGTGGCCGGGAACGTCAGCCGCTCCCGCGGGAGCGAGATTGTGCCGCCCCGAACGAAGTAGGTGGAGTGGGTCAGGTACGGGCCGGCCCGCCTGTCCCTGGCCGTGGCGACCGCGATGAGCACGAACAACCCCGCGCCCACGATCAGGCCGGCCCCGGCGAGGACGCCGACGGCCGCCAGCCCGCCGGAGCGGAGGCCGTTCCAGACGAAGAAGCTTCCGCCCCCGGCAAAGAACACCGCGGCGAATGACAGGCCCGCAATCATCGTCCCGTGGTGCGGCCGGACCTCGACGCCGGTCCGCGACCTCACCACCCGCCACGCGGGCGGGTTCGAGGCGAACCCCTCCCCGCTCAGCCACTCGTCGAAGTCCGCGGGATGACCGGCCACGGCGACGCCCCTCCCCACTGCGGCCCCCGCACGACGCCGGAGCGATCTCGCCCGCCACGACGGTCGCCCGTCCAAGCGCTCAGCCGTTCGCCGGCCCCGCCCCGCCGCCGCCGGCCGCGGCGGCCGGCGACTCGTCCTGCTCGTCCTCGTCCCGCCCCTCGTCCTCGTCGCCCATCTCGGAGATGTCGCTGGCCTCGTCGTCGATCGCTGCCCCGGTCAGCTCGCCGAGCTTCTGCTTCATCAGCCGGCCGACCTTGAACTTCACCGTCCGCTTCTCCGGGACAGCGACGGGCTCCAGGGTCTTGGGGTTCTGAGCCCTCCGGGCCTTGCGGAGCTTGGTTTCGAACACGCCGAAGTCGCGGAATTCCAGCCGGTTCCCCTTCCCCAGCTCGTTGACGATCTCGTCGAGGAACTGCTGGACGACCTTCTTCACCTGCACCCGCTTCTGCCCGGAACTGTCGGCGATGCGGTCGATGAGTTCCTTCTTGGTGATGGTGGCCATAGCTTTCCCTTGTCGGCGTCTTGCGGCCTTCCCGGGCTGGCGGCCTCGGCGGGAGCAGCGTCGGTCGCGCGGGCGGGCGCGACCGACCGGCCGGCCACGTCGTCGCCGCGCGGCACCGGCCGATTTCCCCAACGTACACCCGGCGATCGTCTAACGTGCGCCCCGAACCAGACTTACCCGAAGTATTATCGGGCGGCAAGGGAAAATCAAATCCGTGTGGTCGGTCGCAACAAGATAAGACGCCGCCACTTGCGTGGCGGCGCGCGGCAAAGGGTCGAATCGGGAGGGGTGCGAACGGGCGGTGATGCGGGCAGGCGAGCTCGTCGGCAAGCGGCCAGAGGGTCGGCCCCGGCGGCGTCCGTCACCGCCGGATCACGCCGGTGCGCTCACTTACGGCTTGGCGATCGTACCGGTCGTACCAGCCGCCGCCGCTGCCCCACCCGCCGGCCGACCGTCCCCCGCCACCGCCGTGCGACCCGCCGAACCCGCTGCCGCCGAGCCCGAGCTGGCGGTCGTCGACGGTCAGCCGGTACGTCTCGACGAAGCCCTCCTCGTACCCGAAGAAGGCGGCCGGCCGGCGGGCGGCGCGGTCGAGGTCGAGGGCCGGCTCGCCGAACGTGACGGGCGGGCTGAACGCCAGGGCGGACGCGACGACGGCCCGGTCGGCGGCGTCGTTCGTCCGCCCGCCGGGGCCGTCGGTCGGCGCGAACCGGGTGCTGGTGATGGACAGGGCGTCGGCCCGCGACGAATCGTCGGCCGCCGGTGGCCGGCCGCCACACCCGCCCGCCAAAGCGGACGCGACGACCAGGCAGGCCGACAGGACGCGGACGTTCGGGGGGCAAAGCACCACGGAGGTCCGCTAAAACAAACGCGGTGCCGCGTGGCAAGCCGACCCGCCGCCGCCGCCGCCAACACTGGGAACGGCGTCGCCGCCTGACCGGCCGGCGGACGGTTGTGCCGGATGATGCCGCCGGGCAACGTCAGGCCCTTGTCGGGTGGGCGGACGTGGCGTGCACGCGACGTGAGCGTCGCGAGCTGGCTACCTGGAGGAACGTGGAGGAGGAACACGAATCTGACGAATGGGCACGAATCTTCGCGAAGGGGAAAAGGTGCCTGGCGGGAGGAGGGAGTGGGTGGGGCTTCGGGTCAGGCAGGCGGAGGCGCAGTGGCGAGCCAGACCCGTCGTTCGTGCAAGCAGGCCGCCTCTGTCATCGTGAGCGGAGCGAAGGATCTCGGGACGGAAGTGCCGCCAGCTGGCCGTCCTGCCGCCCGCGATCCTTCG
>JAQGHJ010000443.1 GCA_028288905.1 Phycisphaerales bacterium
GCTCCTGCTCGCCGCCGTCGCCGGCGCGGTCGTCACGTCCCTCGCCTGGCGGGTCTACTTCGCCGACCGGTTCGCCGTCCCGGCCCCCGAGAGCCGGCAGGTCACCCCGGCCGGCGACTTGGCCGCCGACGAGCGGGCGAACATCGACCTGTTCAAGGCGGCCGGGCCGTCCGTCGTCTACATCACCACGCTCCAGCAGCAGTTCGACCTGCGGACCCGGAACGTCGCCGAGATCCCGGCCGGCAGCGGGACCGGGTTCGTGTGGGACGCGGCCGGGCACGTCGTCACCAACTACCACGTCGTCCAGCAGGCGAACGGGGCCCAGGTCACCCTGTCCGACCACGGGTCGTACCGGGCAGACCTCGTCGGGGTCAGCCCGAACAACGACGTGGCCATCCTGCAAATCCAAGCCCCGCCCGGCAAGCTCCCGCCGATCCGGCTCGGGACGAGCCACGACTTGAAGGTCGGGCAGAAGGTGTTCGCGATCGGCAACCCGTTCGGGCTCGACCAGACGCTGACCACCGGCATCGTCAGCGCCCTCGGGCGGACGATCCAGAGCCCCCCGACCCGCCAGGACCCCGGCGGCCGCCCGATCGAGGAGGCGATCCAGACCGACGCCGCCATCAACCCCGGGAACTCCGGCGGCCCGCTGCTGGACAGCAACGGCCGGCTGATCGGGATGAACACCGCCATCTACAGCCCCAGCGGCATCAGCGCCGGCATCGGGTTCGCCATCCCGATCGACACGGTCAAGCGGGTGGCCGAGGAGATCATCGCGACCGGGCGGTACGCCCAGGCGACGCTCGGGGTGCAGACGAACGAGCAGGTGAACGAGTTCTTGTCCGACCGGCTGAAGGTGAAGGGCGTGATCGTGCTCGGCGTGTCGCCCGGCGGCGGGGCCGAGGCGGTCGGCCTCCGCCCCGCCCGCCGGGTCGGCGGCCGGGTTGTGCTCGGGGACGTGATCCAGAAGGTCGCCGGCCGGCCCGTCGCGGCCCCGCCCGACCTGTACCGCGCGCTCGACAAGGCCCGCCCCGGCGACTCGGTCGACGTCGAGATCCTCCGCGACGGGGCGGTCGAGACGATCAAGGTCCCGCTGGGGCAGGAAAACTGAGCCCCCGCCGGGCGGGGGCGAATGACGAAGCCCGAATGACGAAACGGGGAACAAGGCACTGACGCCTTCTTCCCGTTTCGTCATTCGTCATTCGGGCTTCGTCATTCGCATAAGGCGCGCCATCGCCTCACGCGAACACGTCCACGATCCCCAGCGTCCCCAGCGCCAGGCTGATGACGCCGTTGACGGTGAAGAACGCCAGCCCGACCTTCGACAAATCGTCGGCCCGGACGAGCGCGTGCTCGACGAAGAGCAGCCCTACGGCCAGCGCGACGCCGGCGGCGTACGCCGAGCCGAGCACCGGGCGGGCGCTGAGCCCGACGGCCACGAGCAGACAGGCCGCCGCGACGTGCGTCAGCCGGGCGACCCACAGCGCCCGGGCGACGCCGAGCTTGGCCGGGACGGAGAACACGCCGGTCGCCACGTCCGAGGCGTAGTCTTGGCAGGCGTAGACGATGTCGAACCCGGCCGTCCAGCAGAGCACCGCCCCGGCCATCCATAGCGGCGGGGCGTCGAGCGCCCCGCGGATCGCCACCCACGCGCACACGGGTGCCAGGGCAAGCGCCGCCCCGAGGTAGTAGTGGCACAGCCGGGTGAACCGCTTGAGGAACGGGTAGGCGGATAAGAACGCCAGCACCGGCGGCCCGAGCAGGGCCGGCCACGGATTGGCGTACAGCAGCCAAAAGCCGAGGCACGCCGCGAAGAAGCCGGCCGCACAAACGACCGTCACGGCGAGGTAGAACTGCGGGGACAGCGCCCCGGCCGGCAGTGCCCGTCGCGCGGTGCGGGGGTTAACCGCGTCCAGCCGGGCGTCGAGCAGCCGGTTGGCCGCCATCGCGACCGTCCGGGCCGTCACCATGCACGCCAGGATCAGCAGCAACTGCCCGGCCGCCGGCACGTGGCCCGGCGCGGGCGTGGCGGCGGGGTAGTTGGCCGCGAGGAAAGTGCTCAGCAGCGCGAACGGCAAGGCGAACACCGTGTGGCTCACCTTGATGTCGCCGGCGAACAGGGCGAGCTTCCGCGACAGCGGCAGGGCGTCACCCGGCGGATCGGGCGGGTCGGGGCGGACGACGGCGGCGGAAGCGGGGGCGATCATGGGATGCGTTTGTAGGGGCGGTCGGGCCCGGGGGACAAGTGCGGGCGAGGTCGAAAGCCACGCAGGACATCCTAGCGGTGAGTACGGGCAGTGGGGCGTCACGCTCCAGGCCAGCGCGCCGTCCCCCACGGATGTCATCCTGAGCGGAGCGAAGGACCCCTCGTCCACCGCGCAACTGGGTCAGCAGGTAAGGGATGGTGGAATGTGAATGGTTGGCCGGATCGGCTGGCGAGCACCGGCGGCGGGCCACCCTTTCACATTCCGGTGGCCGCGGGCGGCTGGCGTCGCCGCGCGGTGGACGAGAGGTCCTTCGCTCCGCTCAGGATGACATCCGTTGATTGCGGCGGCGGCGGTGGCCCGCACGTGACCGCGGCCGTCCCGCTCGTCACCGGTGGGACGTCACCCCAACCTGCCGGCAGTACGGCAGCAGCGGGCAGGTCGAGCACCGCGGGGCCTTGCCGGTGCAGACGAACTTCCCGAACGGCACGAGCAGCTTGTTGATCTCGACCCAATAATCCCGCGGCAGCACGGCCTCGAGCGCGACCATCGTCTTCTCCGGAGTGCTGGCCGCGACGAGGCCCCAGCGGTTCGTCACCCGGTGGACGTGGATGTCGACGGCCACCCCGTGCGGGTCGTTGCACGCGATGCCGAGCACGAGGTTCGCGCACTTCGGGCCGACGCCGCTGAACGCCGTCAGCGCCCCGAAGTCGCACGGCACGTCGCCGTCGGCCCCGTTGTGCCGGGCGACCGTCTTCGTCGCGATCGCGTGGATCG
>JAQGHJ010000474.1 GCA_028288905.1 Phycisphaerales bacterium
CCAGACGAAGTGCACGAGCGCCCACCCGGCGGCCTCGACGACCGCCGCCCGGCCGGGCGACGCGAATTGATCGAACGCCAGTAGTCCCCACGTCATGGCCGTTCCTCCATCTGGTCGAGCAGGGCTCGAATTTCTCGGAGTTCCTCGGGGGACGCCCGCTTGGCGTCCAGGACGTGCATGACGAGCGACCGGGCCGACCCGCCGAACGCCCGGTCGAGCAGGTCGCGGACGAGCCGCCCGAGCGTGGCGTCGGCCGGGGCGGCGGCCCGGTACACGTGCGACCGCTGCCGCTCGTCCCGCCGGACCAGCTTTTTCCCCGCCATCACCTGGAGCAGCTTCAGCACGGTCGTGTACCCGACGGTCCGCCCGGCCGGCAGCCGCTCGTGCACCTGCCGGACCGTGGCCGGCCCGGCGTCCCACAGCACCCGGAGGATGGCCAGCTCGGCCCCGGTCGGGGCCGGCGGCTGTGGCTGCGGCTGACGTCGTGCCATCGGTCGTTCCTCCCGGCCCCCCGGCGGACCCGCCCTTTTTACGAAGGCCGTCGTACTTAGTCAACGACAATCTTCGTACTTCCGGCGGCGGACGTGCCGGCCCACCGCCGCCCCCGCGTCACCGCCTCCCCCGCCTCCGCGGTTGGCCCGGCCGCCGGGCCGGCTACACTGGCGGGCGAGATGCTCCACTACTTTAAGTTCCGCCAGGAGTTGTTCGACCCGGTGCCGGCCAGGGACGTGTACGTCAAGCGGGCCGGCGGCAAGGGGTGGCCGGAGGAGTGCCCGCCGGTCCGCGGGGCGAACGCGTTCGGGTTCGACCTGCTGGCCAACTTCGACGCGACGTTCGTCAAGAAGCGGGACGGGGACTGGCGGGTCGAGCAGGACGTCACGATCGAGAGCGACTTCGACTGGTCCGCCGGCGACGACGAGAACGACGGCCCCGACGCGGCCGGCGGCGGTGGCGGCAAGCCGCTGACGCAGCAGTACGCTTGGTTCTGGGAGCGGGGCCAGCGGCTGCCGCACGTGATTAGCGACGACGTCTACGCTGAGATCAACCACCAACTCAAGCTCAGCACGTTCCTGTACATGCGGACCGATCCGAACGAGCTACTCTTGATGACAGACGTGCCGAACGTCACCCGGCCGTGGCGGGCGATGACCGCCCTCGTCGAGACCGACTGGTACCCGGCCAGCTACCCGTGGCACACGGTCATCGAGCTGGACCGTAAAGCGAAGCGGGTGGAGATCAGGAAGGGTGACCCGATCTGCCGGGTGATCCCGGTGCGGCGGGACACGTACTTCGCCCAGCAGATGTCCCCGGCCGGGTTCGACGAGTTCTTCGACCGCGGCCAGCGGTGGCTGAGCGCCCACGGCAAGCCGGGCGAGGGCGGGACGATGGACATCACCCGCACGTACGTGAAACAACAGGTCCGGCCGCGGTTCGTGGTCATGGATTGATCGCGGGGAGACTTCCGGGGGATGCGCTCGACGCCCGCCGCGGAAGGGGCGCGAGCGTCTGCGGCCGGATGTTTCCCCGTCCCGTTGGTGGCTACCATGGGGTCCGTCGGCCGCCCCGACGCTGGCAACTCCCAACCTCTTCCTGCTACCCCTCCGGGCCGCCCCCTCATGCCACCGACACTTCCCCCGTCGACACGCGCCGACGCCACTGGTTCCGACGGGGAGCACGGCGACGGGGCGGCGGACGGGGCCTTCCTTCGCCGGCTGCTGTCGGCCAGCCCCGATTGCGTGAAGGTGCTGGATTTGGACGGCCGGCTGCTGTCGATGTCTCGGGCCGGCCAACTGGCGCTGGAGATCGACGACCTCACCCCCCACTTGGGCACGTGCTGGACCGACTGGTGGCTCGGCGCCGACCGGGACGCCGCGGCCGCCGCCGTAGCTGCGGCCGCGGCGGGCGGGACCGGGCGGTTCGAGGCGACGGCCCTCACGGCCACGGGGAAGGCCAAGTGGTGGGACGTGACCGTGACCCCCATCCCCGGGACGGACGGGCAACCCGAACGGCTGCTGTCGGTCAGCCGGGACGTGACGGCCCTGCGGGCGGCCCGGGACGCGGCCGCCGAGCGGCTCGACCGGCTCCGGTCGGTGGTCGATAGCGCGACGGACTACGCCGTGATCAGCGTGGACCCGGCCGGCACGATCGACGGGTGGAGCACCGGGGCCGTCGCCACGTTCGGGCACGCCGAGGCCGAGGCGGTCGGTCGGCCGTTCGACCTCATCTGGACGCCGGAGGACCGGGCGGCCGGCAGCCCGGGCCAGGAGTTGGCCGCGGCCGAGCGGGACGGTGTGGCACCGGACAACCGATGGCACGTGCGGGCGGACGGGCGGCAGATCTTCGTTGTCGGGTCCACCCGGCCCGTTCGCAACGCCGCCGGCGGACTGACCGGGTACGTGAAGGTCTGCCGGGACGAGACCGGTGCGCGGGCGGCCGACGACGAGTTGGCCGACGCCCGCCGGCGGCTCGACGCCGCGTTGTCCGGCGGGCGGGTCGCGACGTGGGTGTGGGAGGTCGGGCCCGACCGGTTGTACGCCGACCGGAACATGCGGGCGTTCTTCGACCTGCCGGCGGACGACGGGGCCGGGTTGCCGGTCGCCGCGTACGTCGAGGCACTTCATCCCGCGGACCGCCTCGCCGTGACGGCGGCCCTGGGGCG
>JAQGHJ010000202.1 GCA_028288905.1 Phycisphaerales bacterium
CGAGCGGTTCCCCGTGAAGCCGCTGACCGCGATCTTCATCAAGCCCGGCTGCCGGCACCGGGCGATCGGGAACCTGAAGATCATCAACGTGCCCATCCCGGCGTTCGACCCAGCTGACGAATTCTTCGACGAAGAGGGTTTAGCCACAGATGAACACGGATGAACACGGATGGGGGGAGAGGAAGTTGGCGCGGCTCAGCGACCCCAACTTGCCTCCCTCGCTATCCGTGTTCATTTGTGTTCATCCGTGGCTAAATCTCCGCCGTCAGCCGAGCTTGGCCAGCTCCGCCTCGGCGGCTGCGAGCTGTTCCCTGAGCTGGCTGACGAGCTGGGGCGGGGCCTTGGCCATGAAGCCGGCGTTGTTGAGCTGCTTCTGCTTGCTGGCGACCGACTTCGTCAATTCCTCCCGTCGCTTGGCGGACCGGGCCTGTTCGGCCGCGGGGTCGACGAGGCCCGCGACGTAGACCTCGCACCCTGACGCCACGGCCTTGGCCGCGTCAGGCGGCGGGGCGGACCCTTCGGGTGCCACCGTGAGCGTGCAGACGCCGAGGGCTTCGATCACCTCCCGGTTCATCTCGATCGAGCGGCCGGACTCGTCGCCGGCCGCGATCGTGACGGCCACCACCTGCTTCGGGTTGACCTGCCGGTCGTTGCGGATCTGCCGGATCGCCCCGACGAGTTCCTGCACCTTCGGGAAGAGGTGCTCGGCCGCCCGGTCGGCGTCGCTCGTCACGTCGCCGACCGCCGGCCACTTCGCCTTCACGAGCCGGGTGCTCGGCGGGCACTTGATGCGGCCCGGCAGGCCGCGGGACGGGCGGACCTCGTTCAGCTTCCACCAGATCGTCTCGGTGATGAACGGGATGACCGGGTGCATCAGCCGCAGCGACCCGTCGAGGACGGCCGCCAGCACGTGGGCCACCTGGGGGGCCCGAGCCGGATCGCGCATCGCCGGCTTGATCGCCTCCAGGTACCACGCGCACAGGTCGTTCCAGAAGAAGTCGTAGCAGCCGGTCGCGTACACGTCGAACCTGTACTCGGCCAGGGCCGCGTCGCAGGCGGCGACCGTGCGGTTGAACCGGCCGACGATCCACCGGTCGGCCGTCGACCACTGCGTCTCGTCCACCGCCGGCGCGGCGGTGGCGGCGGCGCCCCCCGCCGGCGGGAGCGCCTCCAGGCTCGCCAACGCGAACCGAGCCGCGTTCCAGATCTTGCTGCAGAAGTTCCGCCCGAGGTCGAACTTCGCGCTCGTGTTCTTCGCCACCGGCATGTCCGGCGTCGGCTTCGCCTTGCCGCTGGCGGCGCCGTAGCTGCTGACGATCTTCTTGCTCTTGTCCTTCGGGCTGACCTGGATCGGGGCGGCCACCGCGTACCCGCCGCTGATTGTTGTCATCTCCGGCTTGAACATCGTGCCGGAGTGCGGGTCGACCAGGTCGACCGGCATCCGCAGGTCCTGCGTGTGCGTGGTCATGGCGGCCAGCGTGTACCGCATCGCGTCGGCCCCGTGGCTGCCGATGATGTCCAGCGGGTCGACGCCGTTCCCCAGCGTCTTGGACATCTTCTGCCCCTCGCCGTCCTGGATCATCGCGTGGATGAACACGTCCCTGAACGGCAGGCAGCCGCGGAAGTAGCCGTTGAACATCACCATCCGGCTGACCCAGAGCGTGATGATCTCCCGGGCCGTCGTCAGCACGCTCGACGGGTTCCACTCGCGCAGCTCGGGCGTGTCGTTCGGCCAGTTCAGCGTGGACAGCGGCCACAGGCCGGAGCTGAACCAGGTGTCGAGGACGTCGGGGTCCTGGACGTAGCCCATCTGGACGAGCGTGTCCCGCACCGCCTGCTCGACCGCGACGTCGCGGAAGCACAGGTGCAGCATGTCGCCCGCGTACACGCACGCGAAGCCCTCCATCGCCCCACGGGCGGCTGCCTCGTCGCCGCCGAGCGCGGGGAGGACGACGTACTTCTGGAGGTACGCGCGCACGGCGGCCTCCGAGTAGTCCTCGCCGTCCCACTTCGGTCGGCTCCACACCGGGATGCGGTGCCCCCACCAGAGTTGCCGGCTGATGCACCAGTCCCGGATGTTCTCGTGCCACGTCTGGAACGTCTTGGCGTACCGGGCGGGGTAGAAGCGGAGTTGGCCCGAGGTATGGTTGGCCTCCTTCGGGTCCGCACCACGGACCGTCCCGACGTCGCCGGACGCGTCGGTTCGCGGCGCGGACCCGACCGGCACGTCGCGCGGCTCCCGCTGGTCGGGGGCCATCGTCCGCAACGCCGCCCCGGCCAGCCGGTCGTCGGTCACCTTGCAGTACCACTGGTCGCTCAGGTACGGCTCGATCGGGACGTGGCTGCGGTAGCTGTGGCCGACCGCGTGCTTGTACGGCTTCATCTCCTCCAGCAGGCCCTGCTCCTTGAACCACCGCACGATCGCCTTGCGGGCGTCCTCCCGGCTCAGCCCGACCAGGAACCCGGCTTCGCCGACGTCCGTCCAGCCGTGCTTGTCGGAGATGCTGGCGTCCGGGGCCATCACGTTGATCGCGGCCAGGTCGTGCCGCCGGCCGATCTCGTAGTCGTTCGGGTCGTGGGCCGGCGTCACCTTCAGGAACCCGGTCGCCATCTGGGCCTTAGGGTCGTCGGCCGGCCCGCCGAGGCTGGTCGGTAGCACGACGTAGTCGTCCTCGACGATCGGGATCACCCGGTTCACGATCGGCAGCTTGACGAACTTCCCGCGCAGGGCGGCCGCCCGCGGGTCCTTCGGGTTGATCGCGACGGCCGTGTCGCCCAGCATCGTCTCGGGCCGCGTCGTCGCGACCGTCACGTACTCCGGCGTCCCCCCCTCTCCCCTTTCCCCGCCTTCCCCATCTGGGCCAACCAGCGGGTACCGGAGGTAGTAGAACTGCCCGTCCACCTCCTCCATTTCGACTTCGTCATCGGCGAGCGCGGTCTGGCTGACCGGGTCCCAATTCACGAGCCGCTTGCCGCGGTAGATCAGGCCGTCCTTGAACAGGCGGAAGAACGCCTCTCGGACGGCCTTCGCCCGCGGCTCGTCCATCGTGAACGCCTGCCGGTCCCAGTCGCACGAGCAGCCCATCGCCTTGAGCTGGTCGGTGATCTTCCGCTCGTACTCGTCCTTCCACGCCTGCACCTTGGCCAGGAACCGCTCGCGTCCCGGCTCGCCGGCCGCCTCCTGCCGCTTGTAGTCCTTCAGCGCCGGCTCGCCCTCGGCCTGCAGCCGCTTGTCGACGATCGTCTGCGTCGCGATGCCGGCGTGGTCGGTACCCGGGAGCCAGCAGGTGTTGTCGCCGCGCATCCGGTGGTAGCGGGTGAGGATGTCCTGCACCGTGTTGTTCAGCGCGTGCCCGAGGTGCAGGGCGGCCGTCACGTTCGGCGGCGGGATGACGATGGCGTACGGGTCCCCGGCGTCCGTCGGCTCGGCGTGGAAGCACTTCTCGTCCAGCCACACCCGGTACGCCTCGGACTCGACGGCGGACGGGTCGTACGTCTTCGGAAGGTCGGTGGCCATGTGATGCAGCGGGGGTTCGAGGGGGCGGCAAGCGGATCGGCGGACGCCGAAACGAAGACCGCGAACCGGCACCGGCGGGGCGGCCCGAAGGGGCGCACGCGGCCGGCCGATTCGCGGGCGGGGCAGTCTACGGCGACGCGGGCGGGGCGGCAAACCCGTTCAGCCATCCGGCGGACGGGCTCACCACGAAGGCACGAAGCCACGAAGGAAGAGGTGAGCCGGCGGAGCCTTCCCGCTCCCCCGCCTTAGTCTTCGTGGCATCGTGGCTTCGTGGTGAGCCCGTCCGACGATCGGAATCGTCACCCGACGAGCTTCGTCGGGCGGTCCGGCTTGATGCCGACGGCGAGCAGGAACCGCCGCCACACCTTGCGGCGGAGGGCGGCGATGTCGAGGCTGGGGCGGCCGGCGAACGGGATGTGGCCGCCGGCCTTCGTCCGGTGCCCGCCGCCCTCGCCAATGCGGGCGAGGATGCGCTGCATCACCTCCGCCGCCCCGCACGCCGCGTCGCGGGTCCGCAGGCTCAGCACGAGACGGTCGGAAAGCGTCGCCGTGACAAGCGCCCACTGCGCCTGGTCGAACCGGAGCAGGAAATCCGCCATCACCGCCGGCTGCTCCATTGAGTCGATCGAGTCGAGGTGGCTGATGACCGCGTAGCCCTGGAACTCGGCGTTGGCCAGGGCTTGCGAGTACGCCCGGTAGTACGCCTGGGGCAGCGGCGTGAACCGCATTTGGTACAGCTGCCGCGGGTCGGCCGTCAGCGTCAGGCTGCTCAGGGCGATGTTGTCGAGGTCGCCCGGCGTGCCGGCCGCCCCGGCTAAGTCGGACTCGATCGCGTAGAGCATCCCGGCGGCCAGGTCCGGCGGGATCGGCTCCTCCAACTCCATGAAGTAGCTGAACACGATCGAGCAGGTCGCCCCGACCTCCGGCCGAACATCCCAGCAGGGCACCCGCGGCTTCTTCCCGCCGCCCTGGTGATGGTCGATCACGGCCGTCGGCAGCACGCCCGCGGGCAGGGGGCTAAACGAGAACTGCGGCTGCGTGTCCAGCAACACGACCGCGTCGAACGAGGCCGGGTCGACCGCGTCCCAGGCCGTAAGGGCGCCGTGAGCGGTCTGGAGGAACGTGTCGTTGATGCCGCCGCCGATCCGGCCCTTGACGGCGAGCGTCACGGCCGGCCGGTCGTCCGCGGGCGCGCCGGCCGGAATGATCAGCCTGCGGGCGAGCAGGTGCGTTAGCGCGACGGCCGACCCGAGCGCGTCCGGGTCGGGGTGGATGTGCGTGGTGACGAGGATGTTCCGCTTGCCGGCGAGCGCGGCCAGCAATTTGCGGGCGCGGGGTCGCCCGCGGGTGTGCCGCTCGGCGGCCACCGCCGACCCGGCCAACGTCTGCACGCATGATTCGACGAACGCCGTCATCGTGGGGCGATATTAGGCCAACCGGCCGGTCCCGTGCGAGGCACAATCCCGTAACGCTTCATCGGTCGAGGCCCTACCGCGATATGAGCGACGCTTTCCCTTAACAGGTAAACGGGTTTCTCCGCCGCCACACGCGCCCGGGCCTGCCTGCGGGGCAAACATGGAGCCAATCCAAGCCTTAGGAAGCGGCACTCCCCCATACGCTCGGCTTCAGCGCATAATAAGCGGCTCAAGGCGAGGTACAGCAGTCATGGCCAAGCAAGACGATCCCACGGAAGGTTCAACCCCGGCCGCCGGTCCCGACGCCGAGGGCGGGACCGGCGCCGCCACGAAGATCGCGCCCAAGCGCAAGCCGCGGTCGCAGACCAAGCACGAGACCAAGCAGCTGCCGCCTTACAACGTCGTCCTGCTGGACGACGACGACCACACATACGAGTACGTGATCGAGATGCTCGGGAAGGTGTTCGCCCACCCGGTCGAGCGGGCCATGCAGATGGCCAAGGAGGTCGACTCCAGCGGCCGGGTGATCGTGCTGACGACCCACAAGGAGCGGGCGGAGTTCAAGCGCGACCAGGTGTTAGGGTTCGGGCCCGACGCCCGGATCGCCGCATGCACCCAGAGCATGAAGGCCGTCATCGAGCCGGCGGAAGCGGGGGGGGAGTGACGAGGGATCGACGGGCGATTCTTCGCTCGGCCCATTGATCGCGGGTTGGCTCGCGGGGGACTCCGCAAGAGGTTGCTGCAGGAGGGACAGTCCGTTCGGACAGGCGGTAAGCCCGCGCCAAGACTCGACCGTCGAACGTGCCGGGTCCGTCCTCGGAGTCAGAACATCCCGGCACGTTTCAGCGGCCCCACCCACCGATGGATAGCGGTAAGCGGCCGCAGCATGGCGGACATCCACTCTGCCCGTCGTTTCCTCCCGCCAGCCACCGTCGCGTCGATCGAATCGGTACACGCGTCCACCGAAGCGGGCGGCAATGCCGGGCGTGAGGGCCTGTGCGGCGTCCCAATGGCGCTTTGCACCTGAAGGGTTTCGGCGAAGGCCGCTTCGGACCGACGCGGCATCCGGAGGACTAACGGCGGAACGGCAGTTATGGGGGACGAGGTGGCGGGAAGGACGGGGCCCGCCGCCGTCGTCGCGACCACCGCCCCGCGCGGGACGATCGGGCGAGCCAGCCCGGCCGGCACGCGGGGGATGGACCGGCGGGGCCGGGAGGCTTGGGCGTAGATCGAATCCCACGAACTTGACGCGATCTCCGTCATCAGGCCGTACAGGTCGTCGGCAGCGTATCCCGCCGGGTCGGGCGGCGCCGGCCGCGGGCGGGGGAAGGCGGCGGCACGGGCGAGCGCCTCGGCCGACGGCGCGGGGATGACCGCATCGGCATCGAAGTCTGCGACGGTGCCCGACAGCGCCTCGAACGGGTCCGCCGGCCGCTTCGGGGGCGGCTTGTGCGACGCCGGCAGCCGGCCGACCTGGAAACGGACCGTCGTGTTCCCGAGCGACAGCACGTCCCCGTCCGCCAGACCGCGGCGGGTGATCGGCTGCTCGCCGACACGGGTGCCGTTCTTGCTGCCGAGGTCGTGGGCGATCCACCCGTTCCGGTACGGCACGATCTGGCAGTGGTGGCGGGACAGCAGGATGTCCCGGACGGCCACGTCGCACTCGACGGACCGCCCGACGGAAAGTGCCCCGGTCAGCGGCCAACGCCCGACCTCCCGCCCCTTGAACCTGACGACGACGTATGCCATGCCTGAATCGCCTCCGGGCCTCTGTAGCCTAGCTTTCGGCTTCGCACTCCCCAGCATCATCGAACAGCGGGCAGGCCTTCCCGTATTTTTCCCACCTGCCGCGCGCGCTCAAAACGTGTCAAACGGCGGGCCACGTGGGAGCCGGTGCGGCAGTAAACTTTCGTTCGTAAGCGGCGGAGAGCCATCGCCGGCCGGCGAACGGCGCCTGTTGTTCTAGCCGCTCCCGCGGGATGGCGGACCGACCTTGTACGCCCCACCCCCCGCGCATACGATCCGTCGTTTGCCTTGGCGGCATCCCGTCCGACCGATCCGTCCCGACCCGACGCACTTATGGCCACCTACCAGAACCTCTTCGGCGCCGAAGCGACCCTGTCCTCCAAGTCCGGCGACCTCAAGTACTTCCGGTTGAACAAGCTGGCCGAGCTCGGGTACGGAAACCTCGACAAGCTCCCGTTCTCGATCAAGGTGCTGCTCGAGAGCGCGCTGCGCAACTGCGATAACTACGAGGTGTCCGAGGCGGACGTTCGCGGGTTGGCCGCCTGGAAGGCAGAGAAGGTCAACGCCGTCGAGCTGCCGTTCAAGGTGGCCCGGGTGATCCTTCAGGACTTCACCGGCGTGCCGTGCGTGGTCGACCTGGCGGCGATGCGGGCGGCGATGAAGCGGGCCGGTGGGGATCCGCAGAAGATCAACCCGCTGGTTCCGGTCGACCTCGTGATCGACCACTCGGTGCAGGTCGACCAGTTCGGCTCCGCGTTCGCTCTAAACAACAACGTCGAGATCGAGTTCGAGCGGAACCGCGAGCGGTACGAGTTCCTCAAGTGGGGCCAGCGGGCGTTCAACAACTTCGAGGTCGTCCCGCCGGCAACCGGCATCGTCCACCAGGTGAACCTGGAGCACATCGCCAAGGTCGTGTGGCAGAAGGACGGGTACGCGTTCCCGGACTCGCTCGTCGGGACGGACAGTCACACGACGATGATCAACGGGCTCGGCGTTGTCGGGTGGGGCGTCGGCGGGATCGAGGCCGAGGCGTGCATGCTCGGGCAGCCGATCTTCATGGTCACGCCGCAGGTCGTCGGGTTCAAGCTGCACGGCCGGCTGCCGGAGGGGGCGACGGCGACCGACCTCGTGCTGACGATCACGCAGATCCTGCGGAAGCACGGGGTGGTCGACAAGTTCGTCGAGTTCTACGGCGAGGGGCTGTCGACCATGAGCGTGGCCGACCGGGCGACGATCGCCAACATGGCCCCAGAGTACGGGGCCACAATGGGTTTCTTCCCCGTCGACGACCTGACGCTCACCTACCTGCGGCTGACCGGCCGGACGAACGACCAGATCGAGCTCGTCGAGCGGTACTGCAAGGAGCAGGGCCTCTGGCGGCAGAAGGACGTCGAGCCGACGTTCACCGAGGCCCTGGAGCTGGACCTCGGCACGATCATGCCGAGCTTGGCCGGCCCGAAGCGGCCGCAGGACCGGGTGGAGCTGCCGCGGGTGTCGACCGGGTTCCGGACGGCGTTCGCCGACGCGATCGCGCCGAAGGACGACACGGGCAAGGCGATTGAGACTGGCAAGCCCATCGTCGAGATGAAGCCGGAGCTACCGGCCACCGGGCCCGATAGCGACACGCTCCGACACGGGTCGGTCACGATCGCGGCGATCACGAGCTGCACGAACACGAGCAACCCGTCCGTGATGCTGGCGGCCGGGCTGGTGGCGAAGAACGCGGTCGAGAAGGGGCTGAAGGTCAAGCCGTACGTCAAGACGAGCCTGAGCCCCGGCAGCCGGGTGGTGACGGATTACTTCGAGGCGGCCGGGCTGCAGACGTACCTCGACCAGCTCGGCTTCCAGACGACCGGGTACGGGTGCATGACCTGCATCGGGAACAGCGGCCCGCTTCCCGAAGAGGTGTCGGCCGAGAACGAGGCGAAGGACCTGGTGGTGGCCGGCGTGCTGAGCGGCAACCGGAACTTCGAGGGCCGGATCTTCCAGCACGTGAAGGCGAACTACTTGTCGAGCCCGCCGCTGGTGGTGGCGTACGCGCTGGCCGGCACGGTCGACATCGACCTGACCAAAGACCCGCTTGGCACCGGCAAGGACGGCAAGCCGGTGTACCTGAAGGACATCTGGCCGACCCAGCACCAGGTGGCCGAGACGATCGCCGCCAGCGTGCAGCCGAGCCAGTTCGCCAAGCAGTACGAGGGGGTCGGGGACAGCAACCCGAAGTGGAACGAGATCCCGGTGAAGGGCGGCGAGCTGTTCGACTTCGACGACGCCAGCACGTACATCCAGGAGCCGCCGTTCTTCAAGGCCCTGTCGCCGGTGGTCAAGCCGATCGGGCCGATCACCGGGGCCAGGGTGCTGGTGATGGTGTCGGACAGCGTGACGACGGACCACATCTCGCCGGCCGGCAACATCAAGAAGGACAGCCCGGCCGGGAAGTTCCTGCTCGACGCCGGGGTGGCGGCGAAGGACTTCAACAGCTACGGGGCCCGCCGCGGGAACGACCGCGTGATGACCCGCGGCACGTTCGCCAACATCCGGCTGCGGAACCTGCTCGCGCCCGGGACCGAGGGCGGCGTGACGAAGTACCTGCCGACCGGCGAGGTCGAGTTCATCTACGACGCGAGCATGAAGTACCAGGCGGCCGGCGTGCCGCTCGTCGTGCTGGCCGTCAAGGACTACGTGATGGGTTCTAGCCGCGACTGGGCGG
>JAQGHJ010000554.1 GCA_028288905.1 Phycisphaerales bacterium
CGGCGTCAACCCGCTGAGTAGAAACGACGCGTGCCGGTGCGACCTTCGTCGCACCGGCACGCGTCGTTTTCCAATCCGGCCCGGAGCCGAGATCGGTTACAGCTTGAACCGCCCGTCCGTCGCCACGTCGACGGTGCCCGGGGCCTTCGCCCAGCCGACCTTGCCGGCCACGACCTTCGACGCCGCGTCCACGCCGCCCTTGGCGACGAGGCTGCCGATCACGCTGTCGGCCGCGTCGACGATCGCGTCGCCGGCGTTCAGCAGGACCGCGTCGGCCGACGTCAGGCCGGCCGCGATCACCGACCCGCGGACGGCCCCGCCCACCCGGATCGACCCGATCGACCCGGCGGCGAACGCGTCGGCGTCGGCCGTCGTGCCGGAGGCGTTACCGAGCTTTTGGTCGTCGCCGAGGGTCGCCCCGCTCAGGATGGTCGCGTTCTTCGCGTCGCCGGCCAGCCGCAGGGCCCCGATGCCGCCGGCCGCGGCCAGCGTGCCGCCGTCGAGCGACCGGAGGTCGGCCTTGGCCAGCCGGCCGCCGACGGTGAACGTCCCGGACACGACGGCCGACTTGGCCGTAAACGCGCCCAGCCCGCCGGCCGCCCGCACGTTCCGGACGCTCACCTGCTTGTCGCCGCCCTTGCTGACGACCGTCAGCGCGCTGGCGGCCGAGCTGTCGCTCAGCACCAGGTCGATCTTGCTGCCGTCCCAGAACGCCTTGCCGACGCCGTGCTTGAGCGTGATCGTCGACCGCGTGCCGTCGGCGTCACTGAACGTCAGCTTGCGGTTCTTGCCGCCGACGTCGCCGAAGCTGCCGAGCAGCCCCGACCCCGGCACGTTCAGCTTCCGCAGCCCGGACCCGGCCGCCTGCTGGGGGGCCTCGACGTTCTGCCCCGCCCCGACGACGGCCTGCCCGTTCGTCTGGGCCGACGCGAACGCCCGGACGACGAGTTCGCCGATGTGCAGGGCCCGGCCCGGGCCGCCCAGCCCGGTGTCGAGCAGCACGACGCCGCCGGTGCCGAACGACGCGTCGAGCGCGCCGGCGTCGTCGAGGACGGCCACGCCGAGCTTCACGTCGGTCGCCGACTCGGTCGTGCCGACGACCAGGATCTGGCCGGTCGACTGGACGATCACCTGGTCGGCGTCGTCGTCCCCGCCGAGGTCGACCGTGGCGATGCCGCCGGTGCCGAACGACGCGTCGAGCGAGCCGTCGGCCAGCAGCCGGGCGACGGCCAGGTCGCCGTTCGCCCGACCGGCGACGAGCACCTTCGTGCCCTCGACCGCGACGCCGACCGTGTTGTCGGCCCCGCCGAGGTCCGTCCGGGCGCTGAGGCCGGCGACCACCTTGGCCCCGTCCCCGCCGCCGAACGTGGTGTCCGGCGTGCCGTCGGCGTTGAACCGGTAGACGACGACCTTGTCGCCGACGCTGCCGCCGACCACGAGGTGCCCGTCGTCGGCGATCGCGACGCTGCTGTTGACGTTCGCCGCCGCGGCCGTGCCGAGCGTCACGCCGCCGGTGCCGAACGAAGCGTCGAGCGTGCCACGGGCCGTCAGCTTGACGATCGCGTACTTCGTGCCGGCCGACCCGACCGCGACGACCGACCCGTCGGCCGCCACCGCCACGCCGTACGCGCGGTCGGCGTCGGACCCGAGGTCGACGAACGCCTGGCCCCTGTCGCCGAACTTGCTGTCGAGCGACCCGGTCGCCTTGAACTTCGTGACGGACAGGTCGCCGAGCCGGGACCCGGCGATGTAGATCGACCCGTCCGGCCCGACGGCGACGGCGAACGCGGCCTGGTTGTCGCCCGGCTCGCTGACGACGACCCCGCCGCGGCCGAACGTGGCGTCCACGCTGCCGTCGGCGTTCAGCCGCTTGATCACATACTGGCTCGACCCGACGGCCAGGTCGCCCTGGCGGCCGACGACGAGCAGCTTGCCGTCCGGCAGGGCGGCCGTCGCCTCGGCGACGAACCCGGCGTTCACCGGGCTGCCGTTGCTGAACGACGTGTCGATCACCGGCTCCGGGGCCGGCACGTTGACGGCGAACGTCGTCGACAGGGCCCCGACCCCGTTGCCGGCCAAGTCGGTGACGGCCCCGGCGTTCACGGTGACGGTGAACGCGCCGTTGTCGCCGCTGTCCCACGACGCGCCGGGGGCGGCCAGCGTGTAGACGGCGGTGACCTTCTTCGCGTCGCCCGGCGGCTGGAACGTGACGCCGGTGACCGCCACCGCGGACCCGTTCGCGTCGACGACCGACAGGTCGCTCAGCCCGATGCTCGACGCGTCGACCTTCCCGGCGTCCTCGTACGTGACCGTGACGGTGACCGGCTTCGTGCCGGCCGACTCGACCGTGCCGACCGGCGACACCACGGCCGCCGGGCCTGTCACGTCAGGCGGCGGCGGGGGGGCAGCCGGCGGGGACACCGCAGGTGGCGGCGAGACCACCGGCGGCGGAGACACGACCGGGGGCGGCGACACCGGCGGCGGCGAGGCCGGCGGGGACACGGGCGGCGGGGAAACCGGCGGCACCACGACCGGCGGGACGACCACCGGGGGCACGACGACGGGCGGAACCACGACCGGCGGGACCACCACGGGCGGAACGACCACCGGAGGCACGACCACGGGCGGGACGACGACCGGCGGCACCACGACCGGCGGATCGATCGCCACGACGAACGTCCCGCTGGCGGCGGCCGAGCGGTTGCCGGCCGCGTCGGCGACGGCCACGTCCTTCACGCTGACGGTGTACGTCCCGTTGTCGGCCGAGTCCCAGTTCCCGCCGGCGGCGGCGAACGTGTAGACGACGTCGTAGTGCGTGAAGTCGTTGGCCGCGTCGGCGGCCGGGGCGGCGGCGGAGACGGTCAGTTCGACGCCACTCGGCGAGACGATCAGCAAGTCGCCGGTGCCGACGGTGGAGGCGTCGAGCCCGGTGTCGTCAGTGTAGCGGACGCGGACGGTGCCGGATGACCCGCCGGCGGCCTTCACGTCGTCGGCCTTGACCTCGGCCGCGGGGGCGGTGGTGTCGGCCGGGGCCGTCACGGGGGGCGAAACCGGCGGGCTCAGGACAGGGCTCGGGTCGGCGTCCATTAGGCGGCGGGACTCGAGCGGCTCGAAGCACGAGCGGGCCGCCCGCGTCACGGCCGCCACCCCGCGCCGGTCCCGGCCGGCGATCCGATTCGCCCGCGTGAGGATCGATGACTTCATACCCATGTGACTTCGCTTTCTGCTCTTCCGCCCGCGCCGTCCCCCGAAAGGGGACGGCGGCCTCTCCACCCTCAATACCGCCGAGTCCGCCGCGATCCCACCGCCCGGTTCAGGGCCGGAGCCCTCGCGGCCTGCGCACACCCGCCGGACCCTCAACTTCTGTTACGAACGGTGCGTCGGCCAGTCGACATCCGAAAACGGTGGTTTCTGTGATCGGCCGAGCTAGATCATATCGTACCGCCCGGTGACTGGCCCCCGAAAGTGCAAATCGGGCCGGGCGGACAACAAAGTTGTCCCGCGGTCGAGGTGGGGCAATGCGGCCTGGGCGGACTTTGCGGGGGCGACGGGGCGGGGGAGTGGTTAGACGCTGTGCGGGGCTATAGTTAAGCGATCTGCGGAAGGCCGGCAACGTCGCGGTTGCGGGAGGCACTGGCGGTCACTTGGCTGGGCCGACGCGTTTGCTGCGGGTGACGACCCGGATCGACAGGTTGATCAGGAAGATGAGCGAGATCAGCACGAGGATGCCGCCCCAGGCGAGCGACCGCGTCTCGGGGGTCGGGTGCTCGGCGAACTTCGTGATCTGGACCGTCAGCGACGGGAACTGCTCGCTCGGGTCGGTCTGGAGGTACCGGCTGATCCCGGCGGTGAACAGCAGCGGGGCCGTCTCGCCGGCGACCCGGGCGATCGCCAGCATCACGCCGGTGACGACGCTGCCGGTGGCGGCCGGCAGGACGACGCTGACGATCGTCCGGGCCTTGGACGCCCCGAGGGCGAGCGACGCCTCCCGGTAGCTGTTAGGGACGAGCCGGAGCATTTCCTCGGTCGTCCGGGCGGCGATCGGGATCATGATGAACGCCAGGGCGGCCGCCCCGGCCCACCCGTTGTAACTGCCGAGCGGGCGGACGAGCAGCTCGTACCCGAGGATGCCGACGACGATGCTCGGCACCCCCGCCAGCACGTCGGCCGTGAACCGGACCGGGGCCGCGATCCAGGACCCGGCCTCGTACTCGGCTAGGTACACCCCGGCCAGCAGCCCGACCGGGATGCCGACGGCGCTCGCCAGCCCGATCAGGATGCCGGACCCGACGATCGCGTGCTTCATCCCGCCCGGGGCGGCCGGGATGCCGGTCGGCAGCTCGGTGAAGAACGACCAACTCAGCGACCCGGCCCCGATCGACGTCAGGAACCCGGTGACGACGGCCAGCGTCGCCAGGATCAGCACCGTGAAGTAGACGCAGACGCGAAACATTACCGCGCTCTTGGCGCGGGAGACGGTGTCGGTCAACGACCGCCGCGCGCGGGGGGGCGGGGTGAGAGCGGAGGGCAGCAGCGCGGCGTTCGGGGCGGTGGTCATGATGGAGTTCCCGACGTCAGATCCGCAGATGTCCGAGACCCGTCCGAGGGCTCGAACTGCATTCGTCCTCCCCCGTTTAGCGGTCGGACCGAAGGTCCACTCGGCGCGGGAAGTGGACTGACTGGTGCTGAACGATCTCGCCCAGTTCCCGCGCCGAGTGGACCTTCGGTCCGACCGCTAAACGGGGTGGTCAAGGATGCGCTTTCCCGCAGGGTCGAACGCGCCCCCCGTTCCCGACTCACGACCTACGTCCCACCACCTACGATCCCCGCGACCCCGCTCAGTGCGCCGCCGCGGTCCGCGCGCCCTTGCCCACGACGAAGTACCGGGCCACGACGTTGAACGCGAGGGACATCGCCAGCAGGACGAATGCGACGTACATCAGGGCCGAGAAGTGCAGCCCGCTCGCCTCGCCGAACTCGTTGGCGAGCAGGCTGGCCATCGTCTGGGCGGGGCCGAACACGTTCGGCATGAACCGGCTGACCGGGCCGTCCGCCGTCAGCCCGACGATCTGCGGGTTGTTCCCGATCACCATGGTAACGGCCATCGTCTCCCCGGCCGCCCGGGCAAGACCCAGCATCACCGCCCCGAACAGCGCGCTGCGGCTGAACTTGAGCATCTCGGCGCTGCTCTGCCACCACGTCGCCCCCAGGGCCGTCGTCCCCTCGACCTGCGCGCCGGGCACCGCCCGAAGGACGTCCCGGCTGATCGCGGTGACGATGGGGACCGTCATGATCCCCAGGATCAGCCCGCCGTTGAGCATGTCCCGCCCGATAGGGTTGGCCGTCACCCCGACCCCGAACCCCCGGAGTCCCGAGATCAGCAGCGGCTCCAGGTCGGCCTGCAGGAACACGGCCAGCACCTGCATGCCCCACAGCCCGTACGCGATGCTCGGGACGGCCGCCAGGAACTCGATCAGGAACGAAACGGCGGCCATGAAGTACGCGGCGACCGGGAACAATGCGGCCGACGCCGCCGCCCCGAACAGCAGCGCGGCGGGGCGGCCGGCCGTGGCGCCGAGCCCGAGGTACGCGGCCCCGAACCACGTCGCCAGCCCGAACAGAAGCAGGTGGGCGAGCCCGTCGTACGCCCGCGGCACCGCCTGCCCGACCGTCAGCCCGGCCAACATCCGGTTCGCCAGCCACAGCAGCAGTTCGGCAACGCCGATCCCGACGACGGCCGCCAAGAGCACGAGCGGCACGCTCACCTTCCCGCCGCCACCGGCCACTGACCACTTGGCCGCCGCCATCGGCAGCAGCAGCACGATCAGCAGCCCGGCGACGCCCGCCTTGACCGTGATCGGCCGCAGGTCCTGGCTGATCCGGACGAGGAACAGCGCCGCCCCGAAGCTCAGCGGGACGGCCACGAGCAGCGCGATCGCCGAGCTGACGGCCGTCCCGTAGATGACCGGCAGCGCGCCGAACTTGGGCGGGACCGGGTCGCCGCGTAGCACCTCGCCGTCCTCGATCCGCGGGTTGCCGGCCGCGTCCCGCAGGATCTCGCCCGGCAGCTCGTTCGCCCGCCACTCGCTGGTCACGAGGAACCCGAGGCCGAACACCTTCATGCTCGGCAGCGCCCGGGCGAACAGCACCGACACGAGCAGCACGACCATCAGCAGCACGGCCGCCGCCCCGTCCCGGGCCAGGTTCGCCAGCAGAAAATCCCCGGCCCGGGCCCCGACGTTCGGCCCGTACGCCGCCCGACTGCCGGGGTGCCGGCCGAGGAGGGACAGGGCGTACACCGGCAGCCCGACGGCGACCGCTGCCCGGACGAGCCGCAGCCCCCACTGGGCCGCCGGAGCCGCGACGAGCGTTGCCTCCAACGTCCACGAGCAGATCAGCGCGACGATGCCCGCCAGGACGGCGTACCGTGCCAACGCGGCGGCGGGGCGAGCCGGCTCCGACCGGGACGACGTCAAACCGACCCACGTCCAAACCCCCAGCGCGACGGCGGCAAGGATTCCGGCGACGTGCAGCGTCCAGACGACCGCCGGGAACGCCGACCAGACGACCGACCCGTGCCGGGCGGCCACGCTGAGCAGCAGGTGCCCCGCCATGACGGCCGCCGACGCCAGGGTTAGACCGACGACGGCCGGTGGGGCCTTCGTCCGCGGGCCCAAGGCGACGGCGGGGTCGATCGGGGCGGTGGTCATGGGAAGACTCTTGAGGAAAGATCGCTTCGGGCAGGGAAGTGGGGGGGAATGGCGGTCTTCCACCTCTCCCTTCGGGAGAGGTCGGTCGCGGCGCAGCCGCGGCGGGTGAGGGTGAGCGTGAAGGTGGCCCCGTGCTATCGGGCCCGGTGGCTCCGCGAGCACAAGACCGGTTCGACGCTCACCCTCACCCCAACCCTCTCCCAGAGCGAGAGGGGCCGGAGCGGGCAGGCCGTCGACGGCGGCACGCCCGCCAACGTCGTCACATCCCGCCAGCCACCGGCTTGCCGTTCAGGGTCAGCGTTTTCATCGCCTCGTCGACCTTCGCCCGGACCGCCGGGTCGAGCGGGGCGTAGGTCATGTCGGCCGCGATCTTGCCGGCGTCCGGACCCGTCGCCCACGTGAGGAACCTCACGAGCTCCTTCGCCTTGGCCTCCCCAAGCGGGGTCAGGTCCTGGTACACGAGCACGTACGTGAACGCCGAGATCGGGTAGACGGCCGGGCCGTCCTGGTTCCACAGGTCGACGGCCAGCTTGTCCGGGGCAGCCATCTTGCTCACGGCGGCGGCCCCGGCGGCGGCGACGGCCTCGGCGGAGCCCTTCACGAACGCGCCGCTCTTGTTCCGCACGGCCCCGAACGGCAGCTTGTTTTCGACCGCGTAGTTCAGCTCAACGTAACCGACCGCGCCCGGCACGGTCTTGACGTTCTGGGTGACGCCCTCGTTCCCCTTGCCGCCGACGCCGGCCGGGAACCGCACCTGCTTGCCCGGGCCGACCTTCGACAAAAAGTCTGGGCTCTGGGTGGCTAGGTAGTTTGTGTAGACGAACGTGGTGCCCGACCCGTCCGTCCGCCAGACCGGCGTGACGGCCAGGGCCGGCAGGGCAACTCCCGGGTTGGCCGCGGCGACGGCCGGGTCGTTCCATGTCCTCACCTGGCCGAGGTACATCTTGGCCAGCAGCTCGCCGGTCAGCTTCAGCTCGCCCGTGAACCCGGGCAGGTTGTAGGCCGGCACCACCGCCCCGGCCACCGTCGGGATGTGCAGGATGGGCCCCTTGAGGTCGGCCTTCTCCTTCTTGGACATCGGGGCGTCGGACCCGGCGAAGTCGACCGTCCGGGCCGTGATGTCCTTGATCCCCTGCCCGGACCCGACCGACGCGTAGTCGACCTTCACGCCCGGGTTGGCCTTGCCGTACTCGCCGATCCACCGCTGGTACACGGGGTTGGGGAACGTGGCCCCAGAACCCTTGAGGCTCGTGTCGGCCGACGCGATTCCGGCGGCCGACGCGAATGCCACGGCAAACGCGGCGGCCTTGCGGAGCGCCCGCACCTTCAACGGGGAAGTCAGGAACGGGGTGAGCATGATCGGTTCTCCTTCTCGCCGCCCGCGGGCGCGAC
>JAQGHJ010000026.1 GCA_028288905.1 Phycisphaerales bacterium
AAGGCACGGGCAAGCAAGAAGTTTGCCCATGCCACCCGGAGCGGCACGCCGCGGACTCTATCGTCGATTTTCTCTTCGATCCTTTGTCGTTCCGGCCGCCGCTGTCGGTGTTCTCCTCGTCACCGTCGGCGTGCCGATCGCGTCCCTCCTGCTCCGTCACCAGCGGCCGTTCGACCTCTGGTTCGTTTGGCGGCAGTCGGGCAACCTCGTGCTCGGGTCGCTGTTCATGGCTGCCCTGGCCGCACTGGCGTCCGGGGCGTTGGCGGCGGGGGGCCTCCGCCGGCGGCCGCGGTGGGGGGTGGCGGTGGCCCTAGCGGCGTTCCTGGTCGGCGGGCAGCTTCTCGCGGTCGCCCTGATCCGGCTGTACAATCGTCCCCTACTCGCGTGGGTGTACAACGGCCCGCCGATCATGGTGCTGGCGTACGTCGGGCGGTTCGGGTGGCTCGCGTTGCTGGCGGCGGGGTCGACGTGGGGCCGGCCGTGGCGGCTGCTGCGAGCCCAGGCCGCCGTCGACGGGGCGAGCGCGGGGCAGGCTGCCCGGCACGTCGTCTGGCCGCTGGCCTGGCCGCTGGTTTTGGGGGCGGGGGTGCTCGTGCTCGTCCTGTCGCTGACCGAGGTGCCGGCCACCGTGCTGGCCGCCCCACACCGCCCGCCGCAGATCGTCCCGATGCTGATGACCTGGGTGCATACGCTCGAGAGCGACCCGATGATCGAGGCGTCGTTGTTGCTCGCCGGCGTCGTCGCGGCCGGGGCCGTCGTCGCGGCCGCCCTTGTCGTCGCTGCACGTCGGGCCGTCGCCGGGGGCGGGGGTCGGGTGCCGCTCCCGCTGCTGCTCCTCGCGCTGTTCCCCTTGCTCGCCGCGGCCGCCGGCTGCGGGGACCGCGGGCAGCCGGACGCCGTCTGGATGTCGACCGGCACCGCCCCGGGGCAGGTCGTCTACCCCCGGGCGATCTGCTACGACAAGGCGGACGACTCGTTCTTCGTCATCGACCGGGTCGCCCACGTGCAGCACCTGGACCGCAAGGGCAACCCGCTCGGCGGGTGGCGGATGCCCGAGTGGGCCAACGGCAAGCCGGTCGGCGTCAGCGTAGGGCCGGACGGCAACGTGTACGTCCCCGACACGCACTACCACCGGGTGATGGTGTACACGCCCAGTGGGCAGGTCGTGCGGCAGTGGGGCGAGCTGGGGAAGGGGCCGGGCCAGTTCATCTACCCGACCGACGTCGCGTTCGACGAGGCGGGCCGGGCGTTCGTCAGCGAGTACGGCGAGCACGACCGGGTGCAGGTGTTCGACGCGGCCGGCAAGTACCTGTTCGAGTTCGGCGGGTTCGGGAACGGCGACGGCCAGTTCAGCCGGCCGCAGTCGCTCGTGATCGACAAGGGCCTGGTTTACGTGACGGACTCGTGCAACCACCGGCTCGTCGTGTTCCGGACCGACGGCACGTTCGTGCGGAACATGGGCGGGGTCGGGTCGGAGCTGGGGCAGTTCCGGTTCCCGTACGGCATGGACCTCGACGCCGACGGCCGGCTCGTCGTCTGCGAGTTCGGGAACAACCGCGTCCAGCTCGTGGACAAGGAGACCGGCAAGGGCCTCAAGACGTGGGGCGCCGCCGGCCGGGAGCCGGGGCAGTTGGCCTACCCGTGGGGTGTGGCGATCGACGGGAAAGGTAGGGTTGTCGCCGTGGACTCGGGGAACAACCGGTTGCAGGTATTCTCTTTCTGACGGGACCCGTGACCGAACCATGCCGCTTGAGCTTCAACACTTTCCGTGGTGGGTGGCCCTGCTGGCGTTCGCCGGCCTGGGGGGGCTAGTCGTCTTCCTCGGGCTCTGGTCGCTGGCGGGGCTCGGGCCGGCGCGGAAGTGGACGGCGATCGCGGTCCGGCTGTGCGTCATCCTGCTGCTGCTGCTGATCCTCGGCGGGGCCCGGTGGGAGCGGAAGCACGAGGACTTGGAGGTGATGGTCCTGAACGACGCGTCGGCGTCGATCGACAACGTCATCGACTACCCCGGCAAGGGGAAGGACGCGGCCAGCGTCCAGCAGGCGCTGGACCGGTACTACCGGGCCGCGTCGGCGCCGGGGGCCGACAAGGCGAAGAAGGGGAACGACCGGATCGGGCTCGTCAGCTTCCGGCACTACGCCCGGGTCGACGCGATGCCGAACACCGACCTGCGGCTCGACGCCCGCGGGACGTGGTCCGGCCGGCCGGACGTCGGGACCGACGTCGCCGCCGCCATCCAACTCGGGCTCGTCACCCTCAGCCCGGACGCCATGCACCGGATGCTGCTGGCGACCGACGGGAACGCGAACCTCGGGGACCTGGACGCGGCGCTGAAGTTGGCCCAGGACCAGAAGGTCCCTATCGACGTGATGCCGCTGCGGTACGACGTCCGGAACGACGTGCTCGTCGACCGGTTCAGCGCCCCGGAGTGGAAGCGGGAGAACGAGCCGTTCGACCTGCGGGTGGCGCTGCGGTCGACGAACGCGGTCCCGGTGTCCGGCGTGCTGCGGGTGAAGCACCTGCTGGCCGGCGGCGAGGAAGACCTGGACATGGACCCGTCCACCGCGAAGGTGGACGCGACCCGGCGGGTGACGCTCCAGCCGGGGCTGAACGCCGAGACGGTGCGGGTGCCGCCGCAGCAGTCGGCCGGCGTGCACCGGTTCCGGGCCGTGTTCACCCCGGACGACCCGGCCGCCGCCGG
>JAQGHJ010000574.1 GCA_028288905.1 Phycisphaerales bacterium
TCCGGCCGGGCGGTCCCGCGGGCTCCGCCCGCGGGGTTTATTGACTGTCTCTTCCACCGTCGCGCCGCAACTTCGGGCCGGTGCCCGTTTCGGCGACTTCTGCACCCGGTCGGCAGGCCCGGCGGCAGGTCCTGCGCGTCTGGGCTGCCGAACCTCATTTCCCCGCGAAAACCGCGGGCTCGACAGTCACTAGGCAAGGATCGTGCCGCCCCTCGTCGCGGGCGAAAAATTCTCTGCCAGCTCGACGCCCAGCCCGTCGGGCTGCCGTCAAAATTTGAGGAGGGCCCGCGGTCCCTTCCAGCGGACTCACTTTCCCACACACTCTCTCTTCCCCCCTGCCTACCGCCTACTTCCCCTCTTCCCCCTCTCACCCGATGAAATCCATCAGCGACAGGTTCATCGCCTTCGCCCCGGCCTGCATCGCCGCCTGGAGCGACGTCTGGAGCAGCTCGAACTTCGAGATCGCGGCCGGGAAGTCCGTGTCCTGCATCTCGCTCAGCAGCGATTGGGTCGCTAGGTTCTGGTCGTCCAGCCGGTCCTTGCGGGACTCGTACTCCTGCACCCGCGCGCCGGTCTCGCCGCGGGTGCGGACGACCCGGTCGTAGTCGCCCTGGAGTCCCTCGGCCGCCGACGTGATGCCCGTCGTGTCGTTCCCCTGCAGCGCGTCCCGGAGGGCGGCGAGGTTGGCGAACACGCCCTGGGCGGCGACCGGGTTCACGTCCCGGCCGGCGACGACGGTGCCGCCGGCGGTGGCGGCCGCGTCCAGCCCCAGATCCTTGGCCGCGGGGGAGAAATTCAGGCTCGTCACCGCCAGGGCACCGGTCCCGCCGGCCGCGTCGGTCAGCACGATCCCGTTCCCGGTCGCCGCGAGCGATGCGACCACCTTCGGCCCACCGGCGGCGGCGTCGGCCGCGTTGATCTTGTCCACCGCGTCCTGCACCGTGACCGCCCCGTCGAGGTCGACGGCGAACGTCGTCCCGTCCGACCGGGCGACCTGCAGGTCATTGCCGGCCACCGTGCCGACGCCTTTGCCCCCACTCAGCTCCGAGAGGGCGGTGGTGCCGCCGAGGCTCCGCACGCCCAGGTCGGCGGCCGTCGTCCCGCCGTTCTCGCCGACCGTCATCTGGGCGCCCTGCGTCGGGTTGATGATGTCGATCCCGGTGCCGGCCGCGTTGATCCGGGCGGTCACGTCGGCCCCGGACCCGTTCACCGCGTTCAGCAGGTCGCCCACCGTCGCCCCGGCCCGCAGCGGCGGGGACGAGAAGTTCACCGTCACCGTCTTCGTGCCGCTGGTGATCGTCAGCCCGCTCGTCAGGTCGATGCCGGCCCCGCCCTTGAGGGCGGCGAGGGGCGTCAGCTCGGTCAGCGCCGGCCCGACGGCCGCCCCGGTCACGCCCGCCCCCCCACCGGTCGGCGTCAGAATGCCCAGCTCGGCCGCGACGGACCCGCCGGTCACCTCGTTGACGCTGATGTCGTCCGCCGCCCCGCCGGTCAGGGCGAGCTTGCCGCCGGCGGCGACCGACGCCGTGATGCCGCCCACCCCGGCCGCGTTGATCGCGGTCACCACGTCGCCGACGGTGTCGGCCTTGCTCAGGTCGACCGTCTTGCTGACCGTCCCGTTCCCGAGCACGAGCTGGCCGGGGCGGACGCCCTTGCCGGTCGCGCCCCGCAGGTCCGCGAGCCGCGTGTCGGCCGTCAGCCCGGGCGTCAGGTCGGCCGTGCCGGTGACGCGGGTGCTGGTCGCCCCGAACGCGGCCGCCCCGTCGACCATGAACGACAGGTCGGAGTGCTCGTCCACCCGATTGGCGAGCGTGGTGGACGACCCGACGAACGTCACCCCCCCGCTGGCCCCGACCTCGAACGGCGGGTCGGTCGCCTTGTCCCCGGCGAACAAGTACGTGCCGTTGTACGACTTGTTCCCGATCGTGACGGCCTGGTCGTAGATGCTCTGGACGACGGCGGCGGCCGCCGTCCGGGCCTCGGGCGTCACGTCGGTGCCGGCGTTCGCCGACGCGATCGTCTGGGCCTGCTGGAGCAGCCCGGACAGGTCGCCGAGCGTGCTGTCCACCTCCGACAATTGCCCGGTGGCGGCGGAGATGTTGTCCGCGTACGCCTGCCGCTGCTCCAGCGTCTTCTGGAGCTGGACGGCCGCCGACGCGTCGGCCGGGTCGTCGCTCGGCCGGTTCAGCCGCTTCCCGGTCGTCAGCTGGTTCTGCACCTCCGCCAACTTCGCCTGCGTCCGCGTCACCTGGTTCGACACCATGGTGGTCCGCTGCAGGTTGCTGACGCGGGCGATGTTGAGGGGGAGGAGGGACATGGGCGGGGCGGTTGGGTGCTTAGCGGGACGGGGTCTGGGGGAACGTCATTTGTCCTTGGTCATTGGTCCTTTGTCCCTGGTCGTTTGTCCTTGGGCTCTGGACCGATCGAGCGAAGGTAGGCATTCAGTCTCGGCCGGAGTTCACCCAACGAAGGACAAAGGACAAAGGACCAATGACAAAGGACCTTTGACTACCGTGCCATATTCAGCACCACGTCCATCATCTCGTTCACTGCCGTGATCAGCCGGGCAGCCCCTTGAAACGCCCGCTGTTCCCGCATCAAGTTGACCGCCTCCTCGTCGAGGCTGACGCCGCTGAGCGATTCCCGCTGGCTACTCAGCGTGTCGACGACGCCCTGGGCG
>JAQGHJ010000237.1 GCA_028288905.1 Phycisphaerales bacterium
AGTGACGGGCGGGGCGGGCGGGCAGCGAACCGTGACGCTTGGGTCGCGCGGGCAGACATGAGCCGGGCGACAGCGTGGCCACCACGGATGTCATCCTGAGCGCAGCGAAGGACCCCTCGTCCACCGCGCAATCCCGCCGGCGGCTTCCCGGCCCGTGGAATGTGAATAGGTGGCCCGTCCCCAGTGCCCGCCGCGGGACCACTCTTTCACATCCCACGGTCCCCGTACCGCTTACCCGGCCGCGCGGTGGACGAGGGATCCTTCGCTGCGCTCAGGATGACAAACGAACCGGGACTGCTGCGGGAAAAGCGGTGAGAACCCAAGAACGAAGAACCCCGCCCTTCCGGGCGGGGCTACTGATCTTCCTGCGGGCGAGCCGCCTGCGTGCGACCTTCGTGCGCGGGAGCGGGCCCGCCCGACGTTCGAAAGCCCCCTCCCCAACCCTCCCCCGGGTTACCGGGAGAGGGGGCAGGAGCGGGCGCGGCTTTCGCGGGCGGATGAACTACCGGCCAGCCAGCTAGCCCGACCCGCCAGCTCAGCCCTTCTTCCGCTTCCCGGCCTTCGCCGGCGACCCGATCTTCGCCGCCTTCCGCAGGGCGTCGACCTGGTCGAGCTTCTCCCAGCTGAACGTCCCGCCCTTGCCCGGTAGCCGGCCGAAGTGGCCGTGGCGGGCCGTCTCCTTGAAGATCGGGCGGCGGAGGTCCAGGTGCTCGATGATGCCGTCCGGGTCGAGCGGGAAGACGTCCCGCACGATGTCGGCGATCTCGTCCTCCCCGATCACGCTCGTCCCCTCGGTGCTGACGCTGACGCTGACAGGGTCGGCCACGCCGATCGCGTACGCCAGCTGCACCTCGGCGCTCTTGGCGACGCCGGCGGCGACCAGGTTTTTGGCGATGTACCGCGCCATGTAGCAGGCGCTGCGGTCGACCTTGGTCGGGTCCTTGCCGCTGAACGCCCCGCCGCCGTGGGCCCCGCGGCCGCCGTAGCTGTCGACGATGATCTTCCGCCCGGTCAGCCCGGTGTCCCCGTGCGGGCCGCCGATGATGAACCGCCCGGTCGGGTTGATCCAGAACTTGATCGAGTCGTTCCACAGGTGGGCCGGGATCACCGGCCTGATCGCGTCCTGGATGACCAGGTCGCGGTGCTCGTCCGAGAACACGCCCTGCTTGTTCAACGCCGACTCGTCGTGCTGGGTGCTGACGACGATCGTGTCGATTCCGACCGGCTGCTCGTTCTCGTACGCGATCGTGACCTGGCTCTTGGCGTCCGGGCGGAGCCAGTCGTAGTCCCCGCTCTCGCGGAGCTCGGCCAGCCGCTCGACGATCCGGTGGCTCAGGTGGATCGGCAGCGGCATGTACACGTCGGTCTCGTCGCACGCGTACCCGAACATCAGGCCCTGGTCGCCGGCCCCGGTCTTCTTTTTCTTCTTGGCGTCGGCGGCCTTGGTGACGCCCCGGCTGATGTCGGCCGACTGCCCGTGCAGGGCCTTGATCACCGCGCACGACCGGTAGTCGAACCCGATGGCCGGGTCGTTGTACCCGATCTCCTTGATCGCCAGCCGGGCCGTCTCCTCGACGTTCGCCAGGGCGGCGGCGGCCTTCTCGTTGTGGACCGTCACCTCGCCGGCCAGCACGACCAGCCCGGTCGTCACCAGCGTCTCGCACGCGACCCGGGCGTACGGGTCGACGGCGATGATCGAGTCGAGGACGGCGTCCGAGATCTGGTCGGCCACCTTGTCCGGGTGGCCCATGGAAACGGACTCGCTCGTGAACAGGTGCTTCGTGCGGCGGAAATCGGAACTCACGGGCGTCGGCTCCTCGGACGGGTTGAAATGCGGTCGGTGTCGGCCGGGCCGGCGGGAACGCCCGCCCCCGGGCTGGAAGGGCGACAGAACATACGGGAGTTTCGGGCGATCGGCAAACCGGGCTCGGGCACATCGACCCGTGCCGTCCGGAACGGAACGCCTCGAGAGACGAGGGCGACCCGTTAACTGATCAAAATAAGTCTATCCTGTCCCAACTTTTAGCGTCAGCCCGCAGGGCTGGGCGTCGGGGTGGCGCGGGTGCGACAGCGGACCTCGTACCTCGGTATCACCCAGACGCCCAGCCCTGCGGGCTGACGCTAAAACGGGAATCGGACAGGGGGACCGGACCGAGGGTGGTCGTTCGCCCGGACGTCCGAGCAAATTGACCCAGTCGATCCTCGTCGTCACCGGTCGGCGTTCTGGTCCTGCTTCCGCTTCCTCTCCCGCTCCTTCTTCTCCTTGTCCCGCTTGGCCTTCTCCTCGCGGTCCTTCATGGCTTGGTCGAGCAGCCCGCCGAGCAGGCTGGCGGGGTCGTTGGGCTTGGCGGCCGGGCGGGTGGCGGCGACGGCCTCGTTCCCGCCGGTCGCCGGGGTGCCGTCGGCGGGCGAGGGCGTCGCCCCGGGCTGGGCGGCGTCGCTCTTGGTGCCGTCGGGCTTGCCGCCGTCCTTGTCCTTCTTCTTGTTCTTGTTCGTGAACTGGTCGATCAAGCCGCCGATCCCCTCGGGGGACGCGACGTTCTGCTTCACCGCCTCCTGGAAGGCCGCCCCGAAGTTGTACTGCGGGTGGCGGTAGCTGCCGGTGAACGTCAGCGGCAGCCCTTTCTGCACGTACTTCGCCACGTCCCCGCCGAACCACTCGGACGACACGAGCAGCGCCATCGGGGCCATCTGCTCTGTCGCCAAGTTCACGTTCCCGTACAGCCGCAGCGTCCGGCCCCGCTCGGCGAGGGCGAACGTCGTGTCGTGCCCGATGATCCCGCGGTCGTACGTGATCTTCGCCTGCTTGATCTCGCCCTGGAGGCTGTTCGTGTTCACCTTGACCGCCGCCAGCACGCCGGCCAGGGCCGGGTTGCCGAGCTGGATCCCGCCGAACGACATCTCGACGACCGCGTACCCCTTGTTGTCCGGCGTCCGGAGCTTGGCCGCCTTGCCGAGCGGGACGTCCCGGCACTCGAGCATCTTCAGGTCGAGCACGCCCTTGGCCGTGTCCGCCCCGACGAGCAGCGGGTGGTTGAAGTACTGCCCGAGCGCGTCGGCCAGGACCGGGTTGAGCTGCACCTTATCGAGCAGCGGGAGCCCGGGCGGCGCGCTCAGCGTGTTCACCGCCCCCGTCAGGTTGACGACGACGCCGTACGGGTTGATCGACCCGCCGTTGCAGGCGATCGGGGCCGGCGTCTGCTGCCCCTCGGGCTTCGACAGGTCGGCCAGGTGGAGCCGGCCGTCCCGCAGGCTGACCGGGATCTCGATCGGGGCGTTGGCGGCCGCCCCGCCGTTCGCCGCCGGCCCGGCCGCCATGGCCGGGAGGGTGGCGGCGTTCGGGGCGGCCCGCCCGATGCCGAGCCCCTCCGCCTCGATCGAGTCCAGCCCGATCGACCCGCGGATCGCCAGGCTTTGGATCGCGACGTTGAACGGCACCGGCCGCCCGGCCGCGTCAACGGCCGGGTAGCTCCCGCCGACCGTGAACGACCGCGATCCCTTGCCCTTGATGACATACCCCTTGTACGGGTCCTTCTCAGGCGGCACGGTCGGGTCGGCCATCATCCCGTGCAGGATCGGCCACAGCTTCTCGGCGTCGTACCCGACGTTCGCCAGCACGTAGTCGATCTTGCGGCCGCGGGCGAGGTCGGACAGCTTGGCGTTCGCCTGCACGTCCAGTGCCCCGCTCCCTTCGAACGCCAGCCCGAGCCGGCCGACGGTGAGCGTGCCGACACCCCGCGTGTCGAGCGACAGGTCGTCGACGAGGCGGACGGTCTTCTCGGTCAGGGTCGGCTTGCCGGCGGCGTCGCGGGCGACGAAGTCGGTGACCGTCCCGCCGCCGACGAGCGTGATCGCCCCGGCGTTCGTCCCGACCTTCTGGTCGACCGCGAACGCCCCGGCGTACTCCGCCCGCGCCGGCTGCCCGCCGAGCACGGCCTGGAGGATCAAGAGCGGCTCCAGCTGCCCGGCGAGGGTGACCGCGCCGCTCAGGTGGGCCTTCGTCGGGTCGCCGGCCGGTCGGGTGGGCGACGCCTGGGCGGTCGACGGCTGGGTGCCGGCAGGCGGGGCCGCCGCCGCGAACAGCGCCTGGAGGTCGGCCAGCCCGCGGGCGACGACCGGCTCCTTCAACCCGACCGTCGTCCCGAGCACGGCGGCCGACAGCTCGGTCACCCGCAGCTCGG
>JAQGHJ010000638.1 GCA_028288905.1 Phycisphaerales bacterium
GGGAAAGCGGTTCTCGATCAAGACGAACACGATCATGGAAGACTCGCCGCTGCCGCTCGGCACGTGGCTTGTGGGCATCTGGCTTGAAGCGAACGCGAAGAACTCGATCAGCAGCTACGAAGTGCACCGGGCCATCGGGGTCACGCAGAAGTCCGCGTGGTTCATGCAGCACCGCATCCGGCTCGCCGTCCAGAACGGCGGGATCGAGAAGATGGCCGCGGTCCGGGGCGTCGAGGTCGATGAGACGTTCATCGGCGGCAAGGCCCGGAACATGCACGCCGACAAGCGTAAGCGGGTCATCACCTCCCGCGGGCCGAGCGGCAAGGCGGCCGTGATGGGGCTGCTGGACCGCCACACCCGCGAGGTCCGGGCGGTCGTCATCCCGAACACGAAGCGGCGAACGCTTCACCCGGTCATCCGCACGCACGTCATGGCCGGGGCGACCGTCTACACGGACGCCCACCCGGCGTACGTCGGGCTTGAGCCGGACTTCGTCCACCAGTTCGTAGACCACGCGGAGACGTACGTGGAGGGGAACGTGCACACGAACGGGCTGGAGAACTTCTGGGCGCTGTTCAAGCGGTGCATCAAGGGCACCCACGTCAGCGTCGAGGCGTTCCACCTGTTCCGGTACCTCGACGCCGAATGCTTCCGGTTCAACAACCGGAAGGAGAACGATCAGGGGCGTTTCCTGTTGGCCGTGCTCGGCATGAGCGGGAAGCGGCTGACGTACAAGGACCTGACGGGCAAGCTGCTGCCGGAGGGCGTCCCAGCGCCCGCGAGCGACGGGGGCGCGGGAAGCGGCGGGCTCCCTAACTGAGCGGGTGGTATGATGGGGGCATGAGCAGCCAACCCAAGCCCGCCGTGCCGGAGGTTCGCGTGCCCGATGCGGCGGAAGCGATGCGGAAGACGGTGGACGCCGTACGGCGGGCGCTAAGCGTCCCAAAGCGGGCGATCGATGCCGCGATGGCAAAACCTGCCGGGAAGGGGAAGGTTAAGCCGCGGTAGGATCAACCGGCATCTTCAAGCATCGGCCGGAAGTTGTGCCGCATCAGGGACAAGACCCGCTCGCCGAACTCGGTCGGCACATGACCCGCGCCGCCGCAGTCCGAGCACCTCACCCGACGCTGGGCATCCGTATACCATCCGCGCCCCTCGCACCACTCGCAGGGCGTTTCAAGCTCCGGAACTTCAGTCGGCGTCATCGTCTTTTCCATCGCGTTCCTTCTTCTGGGATTCTAGTTGCCGATGCGTCGCAATCCACCCGTCAACGGCGTGGATCAACTCACTGCACCGCTTCAGGACCGGGTATACGAACCTGTAAACGTCTTCACCGTCGACCACGAGTTTCTCATCGGGGGCGAGTAGCGGCAGTTGGTTCAGCCCTTTTCGTTCGCGGTGGTACTCATCGTCGGCGTGTCCGGATTTGTGCACGATCAAGTTGCGAAGCGCCTTCAGCATGTCGATCTCGCGTGCGGCTAAAGCCCTATCCACCTTCTCGGAATGTTCCGAGAAGGCCCGGCTGTACGCCTCTCGGATTCCATCAAGGGTCGTGAACGAAACTGACTTCCTCAGCAGTGTTCCCATGCAGGCGCTGAGGTCGTAACATCCGCGCGTCTGCTTGTGGATATCGCTCAGCAGTATTGTTTTCCCCTCCCCAGCAACAGACGAGTCTTTTGCGTCGTCCTTCTTCTGCTGCTTTTGCTTCTGCTCTTGCTTGTCCTCCTTCTTCCGATCCTTCGCCAACGCGGTAATACGGTTTGGGTATTTGCCCGACAGTTCCGACAAACAGACCGGATGCACGTTGATCGCCTTCTCCCAAAGATTCCCCGCGAGCGACTCAAACACCGTCCAGCCGTTCACCAAGATCGAGCAAAGCCAACCCTCGATGCCCAACCTCATGGACGGGTGGATGTAACGGTTTACGAAGTTCGTCAGGTTGTTCGCACCGACCTGGCTCAACATCTCGCTAGCTGCGGGACTTCTGGCAATCGATTTAACCAGAGGGGGCAACAATTTATCGAACTGTTCCTTCACCTCGGCAATTTCGGTGACCGTCAAGCTCCTTTCCGGCAAAAGTTCGTTCACGACCTTGAGCATGGCTTGGTCTTCGCATTGGCGGGTATTGTCGCCTGCGCGAAAGGCCATGATCGGAAACTGCGCAACTCCGACCACCATCTCGACGGACTCGATATAGCGTGCCGCGACCTTCCGTATTTCGTCATCCTTGATCTCGTCTACTTTTGGCCTGATCCCGGGCGGCGCGACGGCGAGCGACGCCAACTTGAAGTCTCGCATACCGGGCATCATGCGGACGGCTGTTACTTAGTCAAGTATGTTGTTGCCCTGTTGTACGTGTACCGGGTGCTACTGACCGGCATCCACCTGATGCGGACCGGCACCGTCGAGGCGAACCTGCTGGTGCTGAACGAGGAGTACCGGCTGCCGTACGTCGGTGAGCTGGTCGCCCGCAAGCTCGGCGGGCCGGAGAAGGGGACCCTGCCGGACGCGGACGTGGAGTTCCACCGGGGCGAATACAACCGGCTCGTCGCCCGGCTGCGGGACGAGCACGGGCGGTCCGCCCTGCCGGCCGTCGCGGCGGCCAAGGACGGGCTGTCCGACCTGCTCGTACGGCTGCGGCTCGGGACGCTCTAAGCGGCGGCGAAGCCGAGTCGGTGGCGGGCGCGGCGCGGCCGGCGGAACGGATGCCTGGGGCGATTTAGACCCTCGGCCGTGGCGGTCGTCTTCATCGGGTCGGCAGTGCCGACCGTTGGGCAGACATGGGGTGAACCAACCCTCTCCCTGTCGGCCCGTATAGCCGGAGCCCAAGTGGCACCAGCGAACGATCGCATTGCTCCATCCAATCGACCCCGCGGCCTAGCTCAACCCGATGCGGATGCCTCTCGGACGCTTTCATCGATTTGCGTAATTTTGACGCGGGTCCCCCGGAGGTCCGACAGAGCGACGGACTTGGCTGGGCGTCTGGGACGCGAGCGGTTCGCCGGCCCGCGCGGCCATAGCTCGTATCTCCGGCGGGTCCCACGCTCTTGATGTGCCTCGCCGTGAGCTTGTGCTGGCCGGCAGTGAAAACTCGCTCACCACGCCGATTCCCGTTCAGGCCGGCACCCCCTTTGCCCGTAGTCGCCGCATACGAGATCGTCCGCCTTCGTCGGCGGCGCGGTCGAGGCGGTGCCACCGAGGCACCGCCACCCGCGCCGGCCGGGGCGGCAAAGCGGTTCGCAACAGGAAAGGATTCGTCTATGGCACGCGTACTGGACAACATCAAGGAATACGCCAAGGACTACACCAAGGGCTCGGCCCACCGCGAGGGCGGGCTGGCCAAGCCGATCGAAGAGTTCACGGCCGCCCTGCCGAGCGACACGTGGCTGTGGCTGGCGTACGGGTCGATCGCCGCGTCGATCACCCTGAAGGTGGCCGGGCGGGACAAGGACGCGAACTTCGTCGGCATGTGGGCCCCGGTGTTCCTGATCCACGGCGTTTACAACAAGCTCGTCAAGCAGCTCGGGCACGACAAGTACGACCGGGACCATGACTGATCGGGATCGCGGTCGATCGGCCTTACCGCCGACCGTCACCGGTTGAGCGTGACCGGCAGACCATCGCCGCCGGCAACCACGCCGGTCGCTGCCGTTACAAACCCGCCCGCGGCTGCCTCCGATTGCCGGGGCGGCCGCGGGCGGGTTCGTTGGGTACCGGCTGCCCCCAGGGGTGACGCGCGTTTTGTTGGAAACTCCCATGGACGACCCGGTGCCCGTCTCCCCCGCGCCCGCCGCCGTGATGGCTCCGCCGCCGACCCCGCGCGGCCGGCGGTCCAATTCGGCCGCGGCTCCAGCGGCAGCCTCCGAGTCGCCAGTCCCCGGCACGCCCGCCCCGCTCGCATTGCCGCCCGCGATGTCAGCCCCCGCCGTGTCGGGTTCCGCCGGACCGCACGGGCCGAACCTCGGGCTCGTCTGCATCACGGCCGGGCCGGAGGTGCGGTACCGGACGATTACCCGCACGCGGTTCCTATCGTTCGACGAGCCGGCACAGGTGGCCGCCCTCGACGCCCTGTACCGGGACAACCTCCGGTCCCTGTTCGGTGCGATCGACTACTGCGCCGACCGCGGGCTGCGGCTGTACCGCGTCACGTCGAACCTGTTCCCGCAGATCGACCACCCGGTCGCCAAGCGGGTGTTTGAGACGCTGGCGGCCGAGATGGCCCCGTTCGGCGACCACGCCCGCCGCCGCGGGGTGCGCGTGCTCGTCCACCCGGACCAGTACGTCGTCCTCAACAGCGAGTCCGACCGGGTGGCGGCCAACAGCGCCGCCATCATGGCCGACCACGCCCTGATCTTCGACCGGCTGAACCTGGCCCGTACCCCGTGGGCGTGCATGATCCTGCACGGAGGCAAGGGCGGGCGGGCGGACGAGCTGGTGAACCTGATCCCGCAGTTGCCTGACGGCGTCCGGTCCCGGCTCGTATTGGAGAACGACGAGAACGCGTACGGGGCCGAGCAGATCCTCGACGTCTGCCGCCGGGCCGGCGTGCCGATGGTGTTCGACCACCACCACCACGCCGTGCAGGCCAAGCTGGCGTCGTACGACGACCCGAGTGTCCGACACTACGTCGAGGCGGCCCGGGCGACGTGGCCGGACCCGGCCTGGCAGCTCGTGCACGTGAGCAACGGCATCGCGTCGATCACCGACCAGCGGCACAGCGACCTGATCCACGACTTCCCGGCCGCGTACCGGGACGTGCCGTGGGTCGAGGTCGAGGCCAAGGGCAAGGAGATGGCGATCGACAGCTTGCGGCTGCAGTTCACGCTCGGGCGGTGACGGCGCGGTGGTGCGGCACCGGGGGGACGGGCACCACCGCCCGCGCTGGCTGCCACGCCGGCTGATATGCTGGTGCCCGACATGGCCACCCACCCGCCCGCCGGCGACGGCCCGTACCGCGTCGAAAAGCTCGACACCGCTGACGGCCCCGCGTGGCGGCTGGCCGGGCCCGGGCTCCACGACGCCAAGGCGTATCCACACCCCGAGTTCCGGGACAAGCTCGGCGAGCTGGCCCGGGTGATGAACTTCGCGTGGCGGCAAGCCGGAGGTGCCGCTGGGTCCGACGAGCGCTGACGCGACCGTCATGCCGCGCCGTCTGACCGTCCCTCCTTTCACGATTGTCGCGAGCCTCGCCCGCGGCCCGTCCGTTGCGGCGCTCGCTTTCGCGGGACACCTTTGCAGGGACGGGCGCATGGGATGGCGACGCGGCATGGCGAACACGGCGTTGGCGACGGCGGCGTACGCAGGCGTGCACAGCCTGCTGGCCACCCGGGCCGCGAAGGACTGGGCCGAGCGGCAAGTCGGCACCCGGCGGCGGAACGCGTTCTACCGCCCGGCGTACAACGCGGTCGCCGTCGCCGGGCTGGTCGGCCTTGTCGGGTACGTCGCGGCGCAGCCGAGCCGTACGTTGTATCGCGCCCGCGGTCCGGCGGCGGCGTTGATGCGGGTAGGGCAGGCGGCAGCTTTGGCCGGGTTTGTCGCGACGGTGTGGCGGACGGGTCCGCTACGGTTCGCCGGCGTTCCCGGGCTGCTGGCGTGGGTCCGCGGCGACCGGCACGTCCCGCGGGAGCCGGAAGGGCAAAGCCCGCCGATCGAAGACCTCCGCCCGGTCGGGACGTACGGACTGGTCCGCCACCCGGCGAACCTTCTCCCCGTCCCGCTGCTGTGGCTTGCGCCCCGGATGACCAGCGTGCTCGCCGCGTTCAACGTCGTTGCGACGGCCTATTTTTACGTCGGGTCGCAGCTGAGCGACCGACGGCTGCGGGCCCGGCACGGTCACATGTACGACCGCTACCGCCAGTCTGGCGTGCCGCTGTTCATCCCGCGGGTGCGGGGGCGGACCGGCGCAGGTGTCTGATGCACGTACACGTAGTGCGGGAACCGCGACGAACCCCGAGGAAGTGGGCCGTCGGAGGTCGGGGTCGAAGCGGGTCTCCCGACCCAAGCCGCGGCCGGCTTGAGTGCGATCCTTCCCGGGCGGGAGATCAGCGGCACCATGGAGCGTCACGGGGTACGTGCCTACGGGCACGCGCTTTGACCATCCCCCGCCATGCCCACCGCCCGCGCCTCGCGTCCGCCGGAGCCGCTGGTACCACCGCGTCCGCCGTCCGACGATGACGACGGTCTGCTCGCCCGCGCCCGCGACGCCCTGCTTATCGCCGGGTTCGTCTGCCCGCACACGGACGCCGACGGGTTGGCGGCCGGGGCGGTCGCGCTGCGGGCCCGCGGCCAGGGGGCCGACGCCGCGGTGCTACTCGGCCGGGGGCAAACGCCGTGGGGCGACGCCGCCGGGTTGCCGCCGGGGCCGGGGGCGATTCTGGACTGGGGCATCCGCCCCGGCGGGCGGCCCGGGCTGTACGTTGACCACCACGCCCCCGAGGCCGACCCGCGACCCGACCAGGTGCTCGTCAGTGGGTATGGGCA
>JAQGHJ010000703.1 GCA_028288905.1 Phycisphaerales bacterium
GACAGATCCGCAATCTCGTCCGCCTCGCGCGCATCCTCCACCCGTCGGGTGAGGTCACACTGACTCAAATGAATGAGATCCTGGAGTACGGCTGCCGCTGAGGGCGAAGCGGGCTTGGCTGAGACCCTGTCCCCCGCCGCCGGACCGTCAGTACCGATACGACGAACTGCTGCCCCAACTGCTCATCGTCTGGGACCGGAAGTAGTCGGTCCGCCGCATGATGTCGGCCGACAAGAACTTCGACTCGTAGTACATCTGCAGGTCGCGGAACGCCTTGCCCTGGGCGTCTCGGTTCGCCTTGATTTGCTTGGCCAACTCGCCGACCGCGGGCACTTTCGCCCACTGCTCGGCCGACTGCTTTTGCTGGTCGAACGGCAGCTGGGCCCACCCGACCCGCAGGGCGGCCCAGGTCAGCGGCATGTCGGCCACCGTCTTCTTCTGGTCGGCGGACAGGCTCGCGTACGTCGCGGCGGCCTGCTTGGCCCAGGCGTCCTTCCGGGCGGCGTCGGGGGTCGCGTCCACGCCGGCCGCCTTCGACGCCATGAAGTACATCGTCTCCAGCGTCGCGTCGGCGGCCTGGCGGGTCAGGTCGGGCTCCCGGCTATTTGCCCCTTTGGCCAGCGGGGCGTTGGCGGCGTTGTACAACGCCAAGATCCAGCTGGCGGCCTTGTCGTGCTTCTCGGCCGCGTCCTTCCGCCACTCCTTCAACGCCTCGGCCTTCACCAGTTGCCGGGCAACGTCCCTCTGGTCCTCCTTCAGCTCGTCGACCTGCGCCCGGAACTTGGCGATCTCGTCCGGGGCGGCCATCTCGTCCTTGTCCCCCCGCCGCCACGCGTCGATCAGGTAGTCGCGGACCTGCAGCCGCTGGCCCTCGGTGAACGGCATCTCCAACATCCACTCGAGAAAGTCGGTCATCTGGTAAACCGTGTACAGGGTCAGCGGCTTCACACTCTTACCGACGGCCGCGGGGGCGGCGGCCAGCTCGATTGCGCTCGGCGGGCGGACGCTGTCGACGAGGGCGTCCAGGTCCGGCCGGAACCGATCCCGCATCGCCGCGTTCGACGTCTGGAAGATGAAGCTTTGCGACAATGGGCCGCCGTCGACGTGGACGATCGTGTAGTAGTCGGTCGCCCACACGTCCTTCCACCCCGGCTCGGCGTCGACGGTAAAGCGGTGGATGAGCGTCCGGTACCCGGGCTTCGACCTCCGCTCGGTCAGCGAGTCGTCCCGGTAGTTCGTCCGCTCCTTCTTGAAGTAGGCGACGTCCGCGTCGTAGATCTGCCGGAGGTCCCCGTTCACCTCGAACGCCGGCCCGAACTCGATCGTCAATCGCTCGGTCTTGGGGTTCCCGTTCTCACCCTTGAGCCGCGCCTTGTGCTCGATGATGTAGCGGACCTTGCCGCTCAGCGCCTTGTTCCAGCCGGGCGGGACGACGAGGTGGGCGTTGGCGTATCGGAACGGCGGGAGGTCGGCGACCTGCCGCTCGACCGCCGGGGAAAGGACGGCCGGCGGCACGGCGGCGGGAGGGCCCTCGGCCGCTCGGGCGGGCGTGGCGACGGCGGCGAGGGTGCCGAGACCCGCGGCCGCGAGCAGCAGCGTGCGGGACGTCGATCGGGCGGCGGACGAGAACGATTTGCGCTTCATCGAGTCACCCCGAAGGCAGGATGGATTCGGCGGCCGGCAGCCCTGTGCCGCCGGCCGACCGTCGGGGAATTAGAACGATCAGGCGTGCCCCAGTGAGTTGACCTGAATCGGGCAGCCGCGATTACCGAGTGGCCGCCCGGTGATGGGCCGCAACCGGATCGACCGTGCCGCAAGCAAAGAAGGATCCCGGGCCCACGGACGGCTGATTGCCGATCCGCAAGCACAGGATCCTTCGCTTCGCGTGAGATGATTTGCGTCGGGAGGGAACACGAGCCGATCGGCGCAGCCGCCAACCGGCCGCGTCGGCGTCCACCAGCAGGCACGGTAGACAGGTCAGGCCCCGGCCCCCACGGCCATCGGCTCGCCGACGTCGTCCGACTCGGCCGGTCGCGCGACGTTGTCGTGGGCAAGGTTTGCCGCGCTCGCCGCCGCCGCTGCCGCCGCTCCGCCCGTCCGCCGGCTGCGCCGCACCGCCTGCGCCGTCGCCGACGGCAGCCGAACGTCCCACGCCAGGCCAGCCTTCTCCAAGGTGCGGATCAGCATCCAGCTCATGTCGAGTTGGTACCACCGCAGCCCGTGGCGGGCGCTGGTCGGGAACGCGTGGTGGTTGTTGTGCCACCCCTCCCCGAACGTCAGCACGCCGACGATCGCGTTGTTCCGGCTCTCGTCGCTGTTCTTGAACGGGCGGGTGCCCCACACGTGGCAGACCGAGTTCACGCTGAACGTCGTGTGCAGGTGGAAGAAGTGCCGGGCGGCCCCGCCCCACAGGAACCCGGTGAGGAAGCCCATCCAGTTCCCGGCCACCAGCCCGCCGATCGCGCCGGGCAGCACCCACCCGCCGACCACGAACGCCCAGTAGTACCGGTCGATCGGCCGCAGGACCGGGTCAGCCATCAGGTCCGGGACGGCCCGGGTCACGTCGGCCGGCGGCTGGGTGAACAGCCAGCCCATGTGGGCGTGCCACATGCCCTTGAAGAACCCGACGACGCCGTCCCCGTGCTCGTGCGGGGAGTGCGGGTCGCCGGGGCGGTCCGAGTGCTTGTGGTGCTGCCGGTGGGTGGCGCACCACTCGAGCACCGACCCCTGCCCGGCGATCGACCCGCAGGCGGCCAGGACGCCGCGAACGCCCGGCCCGGCGGCGAACGCCCGGTGCGTGAACAGCCGGTGGTACCCGACCGTGATACCGAACGCTGCGACCGTGTAGAACCCGGCGAACAGGGCGAGGTCTACCCACCCGACGCCCCGGCCCCACAGCAGGACGATCGCGACGACGAAGCCGACCGTGGGGGCGAAGACGCCGAACCCCATCGCGAGGTGCTCGACGAACGGCTTCGGCGGCAGCGGTTCGCCGGCCGGTCGGTCTTGACGGGCGGCGGAAGCGGGCGAGGAGAGCAGGTGCAAAGGGCGACCCTCAAACAAAGGGGAACATCGGCAAGGCGATCGGCCGCAGTGGCCCCGGCCCGGCGGGAGGCCGCCCAGTTAATCGCGTCCGCGGCGAATGTAAGGTCGTCGGCACGAATCACGACCCGGCCCGAACCGCGTGGGACCCTGACTCGCGTAGTACGGCAACCACCGGCGACTCGTTCGCGGGTACGGGACACGCCCCAATCCGCCGGTCGCCGTCGCTCGTGACCAAGACCAACGACGGGGCCGGGCGATCCCTGCCGGACGCCCCACCTGCCCGAGCCCGGCCGCCGTCGGCACCGAGTCGATGCACGTGACACTGCTTCACTCCGAGGATTCGTGCTCGTCCCCGGCACCGGCGGCAGTGCTCGGCAAGGCGAGCGCAAGGCGGCGAAGGCGAGCAGGAGGACTGGGCGAAAGTGCGTACCGGTGCATGACTCGCTCCCGCCGCCGACCGCGGCGCGGGAGCGGAGCGGGCTCAGGCCCACGCACTAGCGGCGGGTGATCACACCGCCGCCGTCACCCCGCCGGGTGAACCCACGGGGCGCGGTACGGCCGCTTGAGCAGCGCCGTGGCCTGCGGGTCGCCGGCCACCTCTCGTTTAGCGGAGTCGTACGCCAGTGTCCGGCCGCCCAGCCCCAGGCTCAGGTTCGCCAGGATGCACGACGCCGTGCTGATATGCCCCTGCTCGATGTCGGCGACGGGCTTCGCCCGAGTGCCGATGCACTCCAGGAAGTTCCGCATGTGCCCGCGGATGGCCGGGGCGACGTGCTTCTCCAGGTCCTTCTCGGTCTTGTCCTCCGGGTACTGCTCCAGCTCGTAGACCACGTCCTTCTGGACGGCCTCGCCCTTACCTTGCGGGATGAAGTCGTACCCCATCACCGACGCCTTGAGGGTGCCCTTGTCGCCGTAGATCGTCAGGCCCCACGGGTACTTCGGGTCGGGCGGCGTGCCCCAGGCGCGGTGCGTCCAGGTGATGGGGAACTCGGGGAACTGGAAGGTGGCCGTCTGGGTGTCCGGGATGTTTGCCCGCGACGCCTTGTCGACCTCGATGCCGCCGGCCGAGCTGACGGCCGTCGGCCACCCGAGCCCGAGCATCCAGCGGGCGCAGTCGAGCATGTGGACGCACATGTCGCCGACGATGCCGTTGCCGTACTCGGTGAACGCCCGCCACTTCCGCGGGTGGCGGAGCTTGTTGTACGGCCGGGCCGGGGCCGGCCCGGTCCACATCTCGTAGTCCAGGTTCTCCGGCGGCGGCGCGTCGGGCGCGTCGGCGGCCGTCTCCTTCGCCCGCATGTGGTAGTAGCAGTAGGTTTCGACGAGCCCGATTTTTCCGAGCCGGCCGGCGTCGATGATGTCCCGCTTCGCCTCGATCAGGTGCGGGGTGCTCCGCCGCTGGGTGCCGACCTGCACGACCCGCCCGTGCTTCCGAGCGGCCGCCACCATCGCCTCCCCCTCGCGGACGTCGACGCTGATCGGCTTCTGCACCCACACGTCCGCCCCGGCATCGCAGGCGGCGATCATCGGCAGCGCGTGCCAGTGGTCCGGCGTGGCGACCAGCACGACGTCCAGGTCGCGCTCCTTGAGCATCTGCCGGTAATCGCCAAACGTGCGGGGCGTCTTCTTCGACGCCTGCCGCTGGGCCACCATGTCGGCCGCGTCGGCGAGCATTTTCTTGTCCACGTCGCACAGGCTGACGACCTCGACCGGCGACACCTGGATGAGCCGGAACAGGTCGCACTTGCCGTACCAGCCGGTGCCGATCAGCCCGACCCGCAGCTTCTTCTGGTCGGCCGCCCCGGCGACATGCGCGTTGAGCGTCATCGCGGCGGCGGCGGTCCCGGCGGCGGACTTCAGGAAGTCTCTGCGGTTCATCGGTTGGTCTCCTTCGGGAGGTGGGCGAGCGGGCGACGTGCGGGGCGAAATGTAACGCTGGCCCCGCGGCCTAGCCAGCGAGCACGATACCCGGACGACCGCGGCCGACGGCGGGTCGGCAGGACGGAGCCACACGGACCTTGCGGCAGACGGAGGGAGGCAGGTAAGGTTGAACGCGCGATACGCCCGTCGCGGTTTCGGACTCTCTTGTTGTTCGGACTCGACGGCGAGCACCGGGTTCGGACCCGGGCGGCGACGAACCTGTTCAGGAGGAAAAATGCCCACCGGACGACGGACCTTTGCGATTGCCGCGGCGGCGGCGGCGGCCGTGGGCTCGACGTCACGCTCGGCGGATGCCAGCCTGACGCTCAACCTGGACTTCAGTGGTTTCGGCACCGGCGTGCCCACGTCCAGCTTGGCCGGAGGCGGTAGCCCGCAGGCCGTCGTGCAGGCGGCGGCCGATTACTGGACGACCGCGTTCGCCGCCAGCACGCGAAGCATAACCCAAACGCTTCAGGTGGTCTGGGGCCCGCAAACATCCACTACGGCCGCCACCGGTGGCACTTCATGGTTCGTCTCGCCGCCGGACTACCCGTTCACTGGCGGCTCGCTGACGTTCGACAACGATGGGTCGACCAGCTTCTTCGTCGACCCGACGCCGTACGGGAACACGGAGTGGTCGACGCCGAACACGTCGAGCCAGAACTTGGGCAGTGGGTCGGTGAACGTCGAGCGGCGTTACACGGGGGCGAGCGGAACGGCCACCGCCCCACGTGTGGACATGCTCTCCGTTGCGATCCACGAGATCGGGCACTCACTCGGCCTGCTCAGCACCTACCCGCGATTCGCGAACGCCCGGGACGCCGATGGCAACGCCGCCGACTTGGACACGACTGGACCGCGCGTAGCGGGAAGCCAAATTCCGGTGACGGGCGGCCACTTGGACATCGCCACCGCCAGCATGGCACCGTCTGTGACGCAGGGGGAGCGCAAGCTGCTCACGGCCGCCGACATCCTACTGCTGGCGGAAGTGCAGGCGTTCGACAACGTCAATCTGAACCCGCAGCCGGTGCCGGAGCCGGCCGGTGCGTTGGGCGCGGCCGCCCTAGCCGGCCTGCTCGCGCGGCGACGGCGGCTCCCTTCGGGCCGGT
>JAQGHJ010000726.1 GCA_028288905.1 Phycisphaerales bacterium
GCCGGCCCAGATCAGCAACCCCAACCCGGCGATCAGCCCGATCACTGCGACCCCCATGACGCCGAATGCCATAAAGAACGTGAGCGAGGCCTGCTTCAGCACGGCCCGCCGCCCCGGGTCGGTGTCGCCCGCAGCGGACGACGCGGCCAGCCGCCCGGCCCACCCGAGCCGGCCCCGAAGCCGCTCGCGGGCGGCCGCCACGTCGGCCGTGTCGATGGTTGGAGCGGTGGCCGGTTCGCCCGCACCGTCGGCGGCGGGACGACCGTCTGCCGGGCGGGACGCGGGCCCCGCCGCGTTCGACGGGAGGGCGTAAACGGCCCGCAAGGCCTCGGCGTCGCGGCCGAGCGGCGTCGGGTCGCCGGCCGGCGTCCGCAGTGCCGCCGCGGGCAGCTTCGCCAGGTCCGCCAGCGCGGCCTCCCGCCCGGCCAGCTCGGCGACCACCGGGACGACGGCCAACCGTTCGCCGGGCGTCGAGGCCGCCGTCCGCACCGCGTCGGCCAACGCGATCCCCGATCCGGGGAACATCCGGTTCGCCCCGACCGCGTACCGGGCCAGCATGCGCACCTGGGCGGGGAGCGGTTCGACAGCTTGGCCCGCATCGGCCGTGTGACTGTCCGCCGCGTCGTCCGCGTCCTGACCTCGGTTGGCGTGGGTGCCCGGCGTGCCGGGGAGCGGGTGGTCCCCCTTGGCGGCGTCAGTGCCCGGGCCTCGGTTGTGCCCGGAGGCGGTCGTCGCGGCGGGCGGCTGGGCGTCGGGCGGCTGCGCGGCGGCCTGGCGCGCCCGCTCCCGCCGACTCTCGGCCCGGTACGTGGACGCCGCGATGCCGCCGACGCAGACGAGGATGACGACCCACGCCACCCGCACGCCCACGCGGTCCCGCCGGGTGACGGCGGTATTGGCGGCCGTACCGGCGTCGCCCGGCGGGTCGAGGGGGGGCGGCGTCGGCACCGACAAGGGTGTCTGTTTGAGGTCGGGCATGGCGGGGTCGGTCGGCGAGCCAAGTCGAGTCGTGCCGGCCCGGTCGTCCGGTGCGAGCGGCTGCCGCCACAATAGCCGGGGACCCGCCGGCGGGGGACAAGGAGCGGCGTTTCACCTGTCCCTCCGGGAGAGGTCGTCGCGGCGGCAGCCGGGGCGGGTGAGGGTGAACGTCGAGCGAGAATCGCGAGAAAGGACCCGGTGGCTCCGCGAGCCCGAAGCCGCCTCAACATTCACCCTCACCCCAACCCTCTGCCGGAGGGAGAGGGGGCCGGAACGGGACGTCGCCGCGACTCCGGCGGAGCGGCCGCGCGCCGGTGCCACAAGCTCCACCAACGACCCCTCCAATCCCCCTCTCGGAAGTGGCCGACGCGCCGACCACAAACGGTGCCACGGCCGGGCTTAAACGACTGACTTTTCTGGGTCCCGGCAGTGGTCAACCCCCCCGGTCCGACGATACAATTCGACTTCGCCGGACCGGCCGGTTCCGACACCTCCCGCGAGCCCATCGACCCGCGAAAACCCCGCCCCGACGACGGCCCCTCCGGCCGCCGGGGTGCCGGGTTCGTCCGCGGGCGGCACGGGGTCGTGGGCGGCCGGAGACCGGCGGCCGACCAGGAGTTTGACCGCCATGGCTGACCAGCCCCTCGACCCCAAAATCGACCCGTCGCAGACTTCTGTCCCGTCGCCGTCCCCCGTCCCGCCGACGGCCGACGTGGCGGTCGCCGACCCGGCCGCGGCCGGCCCCGACAAGTACGGCGCGAGCCAGATCAAGGCCCTGGACGACGTCGAGCACGTCCGGGCCCGCCCGGGCATGTACATCGGCGGGTACAACGCCCGCGGGCTGCACCAGCTCGTGTATGAGATCGTGGACAACTCGATCGACGAGGCCTTGGCCGGGTTCGCCAGGCGGGTCGAGGTGAAGATCAACGCCGACGGGTCGTGCACCGTCACCGACGACGGCCGCGGCATCCCGGTCGACATGCACGTCGGCGAGGGCCGGCCGGCCGTCGAGCTCGTGTTCGACACGCTCGGGGCCGGCGGCAAGTTCGAGCACGACGAGGACTCGGCCTACCAGACGTCCGGCGGGCTGCACGGGGTCGGGGCGTCCGTCGTCAACTTCGTCAGCGAGTGGCTCGAGGTCGAGGTGTGCAAGGACGGCAAGGTCCACCACCTGGAGTTCGCCCGCGGCCGCAAGAGCAGCGACCTCCGCGTGATCGGGGCGGCGACCGCCACCGGCACGAAGGTCACGTTCAAGCCGGACGCCACGCTGTTCCCGGACACCGCGTTCGTCTACGAGACGCTCGCCCACCGGCTCCGGGAGCTGGCGTACCTCAACAGCGGCATCGAGATCGCGTTCGAGGACGAGCGGGCCGGCAAGCGGGACGTGTACTGCTATCAGGACGGGCTCGTCGAGTACGTCCGGCACGTGAACGACGCCAAGGTCACGCTGCACGACATCGTCGCGTTCCACAAGGAGGACCCGGCCGCCCGGCTCGTGGTCGACGTGGCGCTGCAGTACAACGACGGGTACAACGAGACGATCCTGGCGTTCGCCAACAACATCAACAACCACGACGGCGGCACGCACCTGAGCGGGTTCAAGACCGCCCTCACCGGCACCTTCAACCGCTACGCCGAGCGGGAGGGGCTGCTCAAGGGCGACGTCCGCCCCAGCGGCGACGATTTGCGCGAGGGGCTGGTGGCCGTCATCAGCGTGAAGCTCAGCGAGCCGAC
>JAQGHJ010000734.1 GCA_028288905.1 Phycisphaerales bacterium
CCGACGCGGACGACTGCCCGATCCCCAGCCTGCTGGCGACGGCGGCCGTCCACCACCACCTGATCCGGGAGGGCACCCGCACCCAATGCGGGCTCGTCGTCGAGACCGGCGAGGCGCGGGAGGTGCACCACTTCTGCCTGCTGATCGGGTTCGGGGCCGGGGCCGTCAACCCGTACCTGGCGTTCGAGACGCTGGCCGACATGGAGCGGGAGGGCCTGCTGCCCAAGGGCGTCACGTTCGACGTGGCGAAGAAGAACTTCATCAAGGCGGCCAACAAGGGGATCATCAAGGTCGCGTCGAAGATGGGCATCTCCACGGTCCAGAGCTACCGCGGGGCCCAAATTTTCGAGGCGGTCGGGATCAGCAAGGAGCTGGTCGCCAAGCACTTCGCCGGGACGGCCAGCCGGATCAACGGCATCTCGCTGGAGACGATCGCCCGGGAGTCGCTGATCCGCCACCGCAAGGCGTTCCCGCCGATCCGGGTGGACGGCGACGTGCTCGACTCCGGCGGCCAGTACCAGTGGCGGCGGGACGGGGAGTACCACATGTGGAACCCGGACACGGTCGCCAAGCTGCAGCAGGCGGTCCGGATCACCGGGTACCCGACCTTCAAGGAATACAGCAAGCTCGTCGACGACGAGACGAAGCACCGGTGCACGATCCGCGGGCTGCTGAACCCGAAGCCGGCGGCGAACCCGGTCCCGATCGCCGAGGTCGAGCCGGCGTCGTCGATCGTCAAGCGGTTCGTGACCGGGGCGATGAGCTTCGGGAGCATCTCGAAGGAGTCGCACGAGAACATCGCGATCGCGATGAACCGGCTCGGCGGCAAGAGCAACACCGGCGAGGGCGGCGAGGACCCGGACCGGTTCACGCCCGACGCCGACGAGACCGGCAAAGCGCTGACGGTCGAGGGCAAGCCGGTCCTGCGGCGGTCCGCGATCAAGCAGATCGCGTCGGCCCGGTTCGGCGTCACGACCGAGTACCTCGTGAACGCCGACGAGCTGCAGATCAAAATGGCCCAGGGGGCCAAGCCCGGCGAGGGCGGGCAGCTGCCGGGGCACAAGGTGGACGAGTACATCGGCAAGGTCCGGCACACGACGCCGGGCGTCGGGCTGATCTCGCCGCCGCCGCACCACGACATCTACTCGATCGAGGACCTGGCGCAGTTGATCCACGACCTGAAGAACGTGAACCCGCAGGCGCGGGTGAGCGTGAAGCTGGTCAGCGAGGTGGGGGTCGGGACGATCGCCGCCGGCGTCGCCAAGGCCAAGGCCGACCACATCCTCATCAGCGGGGACGGCGGCGGCACGGGCGCGAGCCCGTTGACGAGCATCAAGTACGCCGGGCTGCCGTGGGAGCTGGGGCTGGCCGAGACGCAGCAGACGCTGGTGATGAACGGGCTCCGCGGGCGGGTCGTCGTCCAGGCGGACGGGCAGCTCAAGACCGGGCGTGACGTGGTGATCGCCGCCCTGCTCGGGGCCGAGGAGTTCGGGTTCAGCACCGCCCCGCTGATCGCCAGCGGGTGCATCATGATGCGGGTGTGCCACCTGAACACCTGCCCGGTCGGGATCGCGACCCAGGACCCGGACCTGCGGAAGAAGTTCGCCGGCAAGCCGGAGCACGTCGTCAACTTCATGTTCTTCGTGGCCGAGGAGGTCCGGGAGTACATGGCGCTGATGGGGTTCCGCATGGTGCGGGAGATGGTCGGGCAGACCCAGTGCCTGGAGTTCCAGGACCTGAGCGGGCACTGGAAGGCCAAGCACCTGGACCTGTCGCCGGTTTTGCACAAGCCGACGCAGAAGCTCGGGACGTACGACCTGTTCAACGTCGGGAAGCAGGACCACGGGCTGGAGAAGTCGCTGGACGCGACGAAGCTGATCCCGGCGGCCGCGGCGGCGCTGGAGCGGGGCGAGAAGGTGACGGGCGAGTTCGACATCCACAACACCGACCGGACGGTCGGCACGACGCTGAGCGGGATGGTCGCCAAGCGGTACGGCCAGACCGGGCTGCCGGCGGACACGATCACGTTCCGGTTCAAGGGGTCGGCCGGGCAGAGCTTCGGGTGCTTCGGGGCCCGCGGGCTGACGCTGCTGCTGGAGGGCGATGCCAACGACTACGTCGGCAAGGGGCTGAACGGGGCCCGGGTGGTCGTCCGCCCGCCGGCCGCCCTGCTGGAGACCGGGTTCAAGGCCGAGCAGAACATCGTCGCCGGGAACACGTGCCTGTACGGGGCGATCGAGGGCGAGCTGTACCTGCGGGGCGTGGCCGGCGAGCGGTTCGCGGTCCGGAATTCCGGGGCGACGGCCGTCGTCGAGGGCGTCGGGGACCACGGGTGCGAGTACATGACCGGCGGGCGGGTCGTCGTGATCGGCCAGACCGGGCGGAACTTCGCGGCCGGGATGAGCGGCGGGGTGGCGTACGTGTACGACGGCCCGACCGACGGGTACGCCGGCGGGCAGTTCGCCCGGCTGTGCAACCAGGACCTGGTGTCGCTGGAGCCGCTGGAGAAGGACGACGACAAGGCGTTCGTCCGAGAGGTCCTGGAGAAGCACTTGTCGTACACCGAGTCGCCGGTGGCCAAGGGCATCCTGGACCATTGGGAGAGCGAGCTGCGGTACTTCGTCCGGGTGATGCCGAACGACTACAAGCGGGTGCTGGAGAACCAGGCGGCGATCGCGGCGAAGGCCGCGGCGCTGAGCCAGCGGCACGGGACGGCGGCAACGATCAAGGTCACGGTGTGAGGCGGGCCGCCCGTGGCCGCCGTGACCTTGCCGATCGCGGCAGCCCATCGTCTGTCATCCTGAGGTACCCCGAA
>JAQGHJ010000772.1 GCA_028288905.1 Phycisphaerales bacterium
CGAACTGGTCGTCAGCGGCGGCGGCGCGAAGAACGCGACGCTCATGGCCCTGCTCCGCCAGGCGACTGGCGGCCTGCCCGTCCGCACGACTGACGAGTTGGGCGTGCCGGGCGACGCGAAGGAGGCGATCGCGTTCGCCCTGCTGGCCGCCGCCACGCTCGACGGCCTGCCGGGCAACGTCCCGTCCGCCACAGGGGCGAGCCGGGCCGTCGTGCTTGGGAGCGTGACGCCGCGGGCGTGAGGCGAGGGGAGTGGTGGAATGGGGAGTGACGGGGTGGGGTGAGGCCCACGCCTTCGGAGCCCCGAAGGGGCGGAAGCAGCGTAGCCCCGGGGCGCGAGCCCCGGGTTGCGAACACCGCGCGAGTATAAGCCCTTAAGGGGCGGAAGAGCCCGAACATCAATGACGCTCGGCTCTTTCGCCCCTTCGGGGCTTTTGTTCGTTTTCCCGAACCGCTTACTCGGGGCTCGCGCCCCGGGCTAAGGTGCTTCCGCCCCACCGGGGCTCCTATTGGGCTAATGCCCGTCTACGCTGTTCGCGTCCTCCCCCTACTCCCCCGCCCCGACCTGGTTCGCGACGAGACACCCGAGGTTTCGGTCGTTCGCGTCGCCGTGGGCGAGGACGCCGGCGGACGCGTCGATGGCGACCAGCTTGCCGCCGTCGCCGCCGGCCGCCGCCGTGAACGCGTACGGCTGCGGGCCGATGGGGGCGGCGGCGGGGAGGATCAGCGGCTCGCGGGTGACAGGGGGGTCTTGCCCGGCCGGGCCGGACCCGCCGAGCGTCGCGAACCCGTCCGCCGTCTCGCCGGGGGCGGCGAGGGCGGCGGCCCAATCGGCGGGGGCGGCCTGCCCGTCGGTCGGTGGGCGGCGTAGGGCTCGCGGGGCGTACGACGCGGCGAACCAATCCCGGTCGCTGTACGTGACGACGACCGACCGCCGCACCCCGGCCGCGACGGCCGGGCGGTACCGGCCCGGGCGGGCGAACCGTTGCAGGGCCGGGGCGACGTCCGGCCCGACGGGCGGGGCAGGCGCCAGCGCCCACGCCGACACGACGGGGCTCAGCAGTAACAGCGAGTCGACCGGCGGGGCGTCGTCCGCCGGCCGACTTAGGGCGGCCAGCGCCGCCTCGGCTCCGAACGAGTGGGCGACCACGTGCACCCGCGCCCCGCCGGCCGCCCGCCGGACCCGGGCCAGCAGGTCGCCGAACCCGGTGCGCCCGACGGCGCACGCCCGGTCCTTCACCACCCGCAAGTCGGCCGCCCGCACCGCCCACCGGACCAGCTCGGCCACGCTCAGCCCCCGGCGGCGGGCGCGGGACGCGTCGTCGCCCGCCGCGTCTGCCGGGCGGGGGACGCCGGCGGCCGCTTCCCGAACGGACTGCTTCCAAACCGCCAGCAGGGCGGCGGGGTCGAGCGGGGGGACCCGGGCCGGTTCGGTCGCCAGTAATCCCTGGCGGCTCGGGCGGGGCAGCCGGTCGGCGGCGGGCTTGGTCGCGGGGTTGGTGGTGGCGGTGGTCGCACCGACCGCGGCGAACCGGGGGCCGGGGGCGGTCGGTTCCTCTTGGTCGCCGAACAGCGGCAGCAGGCAGTCGGCCAACTCGAGCTGTTCCGGCGGGGTGAGTGCGGCCGCCCGGGGGAGCAGCGCCCGGAGGCGCGTCACGCGGCCGGCGTGCCCGCGGTCCCGCAGGGCTTGTTCGATCCGCCCGAGCTGGCGGGCGTCGGCGTCGGTCTCGAGCACCTCGGTTAAGGCGGCCCGGTCGACGTCGGGGCGGAGCGACCGCTGCTGGCCGGTCGGGCTCGGCGGCGGGAACTCGTCGACCAACACGTCCCCCGGCCAGACGACACCGACGTACAGCGGCCGGTAGGCCCGCGCCGGCACGGTCGCCGGACCCGACGCGGGCAACTGGGCGGGTGCCGGTCGGGGCGGGAGCCAGGTCCGGGCCCGCTCGACCCCGGCGGCGAACGAGTCGACCCACCCGACGGCCGAGTACCAGCTCGGGCTCCACCCCGGGCAAAGGACGTAGACGTCGGTGAACCCGCCGGCCCGGACGGCCGCGACCAGGTCGTCCGCCGGCCCGGCGTCGCACGCCGCCCCGTCCCGGTCGAACCCGACGATTCGCAGCGGCACCTCCGGCCCGGCCGGGGTCGGGACGGTCCGCACGAGGTCTGCGGCCGGCGGGGACCACAGCCCGTCCCCGCACGACCCCGGCCCGCCGCCGACGATCGCCCCACACCCGCCGGCGAAGGCGGCGGCGGCGAGTCCGAGCGTCGAAGCGAGTACCCGCGTGGGGGCTCGTCGCGGAGCGCGGTGGCGCGATGGAACGGGCGGGCGGGCTGGGACCGGCATTACCTGGGCAGCTTGACGGGCGCGGTCGGAGAAATCAATCCGCGCCCGAACGACGGCATTCGATCTCGCCGCTCGAATGTCCGAGCCGTGGGAAAGCCTCCGGGTCGAGCAACCGTTCGGTCACTTCTGGGTGGCCCGCTCCGTCGACGTCGGGTCCACATCCCACTGTTCGATCAGGGACGCGAACCGGTCGGCGATTTCCTGCTTCGTTACGATTCCCTCTCGCACCAGTTGCTCTAAGCGGTCCCACGGGAGTTCCTTGTCCAACCTCCGATCGAGGTACACGAGATCGTTGAACGCTTCGACGACGGCTTGGAAGACCCGCTCTCGTTCGGCTTCTCGGTCGCCCATCTGGTCCGCGGTATTAATATTTGATTTAAGCAGGGTTCGCCGGACCATCCGGCGACCGGTCGCGGGTCCGAAGTTGACGCCGCCCGCGTGGGCGGATGGGCGGCCGGTCAGTCCATCGTCAGCAGCACCTTCAGCGCCCCGGGCCGGCCGGCCAGCTCCATCGCCTGCACGCCCTGGTCGAGTCGCACCCGGCGGTGAATCAGGCTGGCGACATCGATCCGGCCCTCGGCCAGCGCGCGGATCGCCTCGCGGAACGGGCCGCACCGGCTGCCGACCACGTTCACCTCGTCGATCACGAGCGGGGCGAGGTTCAGCGGCTTTCCATCGGCGACCGTGCTCTTGAGCACGATCGTCCCCCGCGGGCGGACGATTTGCATCGCCAGCTCGAACCCGGTGGCGGACCCGGTGCAATCGACGACCACGTCCTGGTCGTGCCGGGCGACGATGTCCGCCAGCGGGCGGCTGCGGATGCCCCACCGCTCGCACAGGGCGAGTTTGTCCGGGTGCTTGCCGATCACCCTCACGGCCGCCCCGGCCTCCCGCAGCACTTGGGCGACGAGCAGCCCGAGCCGCCCGTCCCCCAGCACCGTCACCCACCGCCGGCCCCGCCCGCCCTCGCCGCCGCTGCCGCGGCCGGCGTCCATCGGCACCTGCTTGATCACCTGGTACGCGGCCGCCAGAGGCTCGACGAACACGGCCATATCGTCGTCCACCGCCGCCGGCAGCGCGTGCAGGTTGACGGCCGGCAGTCGGACGTGGTCCGCGAACGCCCCATCGTGGTTCAGGATGCCGAGGACCGACCGGTTCCGGCAGTGGGTGCTGAGACCGGACACGCACAGGTCGCACCGCCCGCAGACGACGTTGATCTCGCCGACGACCCGCTTGCCCACCAGGTTCTTGTCCGGCGAGTCGACGACGTCCCCGACGAACTCGTGCCCGAGCACGCCGCGGAACCCCATGTACCCCTTGGTGATCTCCAGGTCGGTCGAGCAGACGCCCGCCTGGCGGACGCGGACGAGCGTGTCCCCGAGCCGCGGAGGCGGGTCCGGGTGGCGGGGCTGGAACGAGAGGCCGTTGTCGTCGAACACCAGGGCGCGCATCGTCGGCCGAGTGTAGCCGGTCGGGTGGGCAGTGGGCAGTAGGCGGAGAAGCGTAAGTGAGCGGCGTCGGGCGGGGCCGCTGCGAACGCCCCAAGGGCCACTGCCTCTTAGTCCGGGAGAGGGTGGGAGTGAGGGATGGGGGGGGTGCGGGCCGAACGGGACGCGCGGAGGCGAGCATGCGCTGCCGCCGGACGACCCCGTGCGCGGAACGCCACCGGTGCCACCGAACCCGGCCGCTGTCAGACGCTGGCGTTCAGCGACGTCCAGCGGGCCAGCACCTTCGTGCCGACCGACTTGATGGCCACGATCGCGCCGACCACGATCAGGCCGGCGATCAGGGCGTATTCCAACACTTCGCCACCGGTGTCGTCGGTGGCGAGTCGACGGACGAGTTCTTTGGTGGATTTCATGGTCATGGTTCCGTGTTCTCCCTAGATGGATTTCGACGGGGCTCGCGCTGCACTTAAGCAAACGGGTCGACCGGCAGATGGGAAAGCGGTACGGCGGCCACCCGCAGCCTGGGTTGTGGCCGATAATGAGGCAGCCGCCGGCGAGGCGGTTGACGCCGTGGACGTCCAGACGGATTCGCGTTGTGGAGCGTCGTCGCGATGCCAGCGGTCCTGGTCGAACCGTGGCCGGGTGTCGCACCCGCTTGTCAGATCGCCTTTCCGCTCACAGAATCCGAACCTCGGGCCGCGCGGCGTGTCTGACCCGTCGCGGCGTCGCGCCGGGCGGCCGCCGGCCCGTCGCCCGCGAGGCCGCCGACCGATTTGCCCGCCCCTGGCCGAGATTGAATGACCCAGACCACTCTGCCGCCCGACCGCCCGCAGATCGCAGCCCGCGTCAAGACCGTGATGCGGCGGGACCTGAAGCTCGGCCCCGACTTCCCGATCGCCGACGACATGCCGTTCTTCGGCGGCGAGGCCGACATCGACTCGCTCGACGTGTTGCTGCTGCTCGGGAGCGTCGAGAAGGAGTTCGGGATCAAGATCCCGAACGAGGCCGTCGGACGGCAGGTGTTC
>JAQGHJ010000782.1 GCA_028288905.1 Phycisphaerales bacterium
GTGCGCCCCGGCCGCCGCCATCGCGGTGCCGCTCACGCCGTCGTTGCCCGGGGCGTTCACGAGCGCGACGCCGCCGCGGCCGGGCGTCGCCGCCTGGCCGTACGCCAACACGTCGACGACTGGGGCCGTCCCGCCCTTTTGCACGCACCCGAGCGACTTCTCGGCCAGCGTGGTGATGCCGCCGTCCTTGTTCCCCGGGGATGGGTTCTCGTCGATCGGCTCGTTGTATCGTCGGAAGTAGTCGCGGAACGCGTTCACCAAGCCGATCGTCGCGTCGAACGACTCTCGGCTCGCGCAGCGGTCGAGCAGCACCTGTTCGGCCCCGAACATCTCCGGCACCTCGGTCAGCAGCGTCGTCCCGCCGCACGCGGTCAGCCGGTCCGCCACCCGGCCGACGAGCGGGTTGGCCGTAATGCCGCTCAGCCCGTCGCTGCCGCCGCACTTCATGCCGAGGATCAGCTCGCGGGCGTCGACCGGCTCGCGGCGGAACTGCTTGGCGTACTCCACCAACTCGCCGACGGCGGCCACGCCCGCCTCCACTTCGTCGGTCACGTCCTGAGCGTTGAAGTACCGCACCCGGCCGGCCGCGAGCGTGTCGCCGCCGCCGCCGGCGCCACCCTGCCGGACCTGCTCAAGCAAGAGCTTCATCTGGTTGTTCTCGCACCCGAGCCCGACGATGAGCACGCCGGCGGCGTTCGGGTGGCGGATCAGCCCGGCCAGCACCTTCTGGGTGTGCAGCAGGTCGTCGCCAAGCTGCGAGCAGCCGAACGGGTGGGGGAAGGCGTACACGCCGTCGACGCCGGAGCCGGACGCCGACTCGCCGCCGGTGCCCCACCCGGCGTACTTGGCATGGGCGGCCCGGGCGATCTGGTCGCACGCCTGGTTCACGCACCCGACGGTGTTGACGACCCAGACCTCGTTCCGGACGCCGACCCGCCCGTCCGGCCGGCGGTAGCCGTCGAACGTCCGCCGCAGTGCCGCGGGCAAGGGGTTCGCCACCGCCGTCGCTACGACCGCTCGGCCGTTCCCGGCGAACGTCGCCCCCGCGAAGTCGGCCCCGAGTTGGCTGGCGACGTTGTGGGAGTGGACGTGCTCGCCGGCGGCGACGTCCCGGCTCGCCCGGCCGATCGGGTACCCGTACTTCAGCACCGGCTCGCCGGCGGCGATCGGGCGGAGGGCCACCTTGTGCCCGCGGGGGACGGCGGCCCGGGAGACGACGGGGGCGTCGGGGCGAAGCCGTTCGCCGCCGACCGGTTCACCGGCGGCCAAGTCGACCAGTGCGACGGCGACGTTGTCGGCCGGGTGAATGCGGAGGGTTCGGGGCATGGCGATGGGTCGTGCCGTCGGCCGGGCCGCCCGGAGTTCGCGGCCGGTTGTAGGGATCGGTAGCCGACCGTAGCGGCCGCACGAAGCGGGCGGGCCATCCCGGGGCGTCCGACCGTCGCCCCGGCACCATTATACCGCTCGCCGTACCGGGTGGGGACGCGCTCGCCCAAAGGGGAGCGAGGGGCATTTCGTCACAGGTGCTGCTTCACGAACGCCCAAGCGGCTTCGTCGTTGAACTCGTGCTTGCCCTCGAACACCACGTGGCGGAAGCGGTCGGGGACCCGCAGCTTTTCGTAGTACGCCGCTGACCGCGGGGCCTGCAGCTTGCCGGGCTCGCGGTGGTCGACGTCGTCTTGGCTGCCGGCCTGGACCTGCAACGCCCGCGGGCAGATCAGCGCGACGAGGTCCGCGTCGCGGAACAGCGTGAACCGGCCGGCGAACCGGAAGTCGCCCGGCACCGACAGCTCGTCCCGCTCGTACCGCCCTTCCTGCACCCCGTAGTAACAGCTGGAGACGGCGACCTTGATCCGCGGGTCGACGGCCGGCGCGACCAGCGCGTAGTACCCGCCGTACGACAGCCCGACCATCGCGACCCGAGCCGGGTCGACCTCCGGCCGGGCCAGCAGGACGTCGAGGCTGCGCGTGATCTTGGCCGTCTCGACGGCGGTCAGGCTCGTGCCGGCCAGCCGCAGCCGCTCGTCGGTCGTCTTGCGGACATCTTTGGGGTACCCCGGAGCCGAGAACAGGTGCTGCGGGGCAAACACGGCGTACCCGCGCTTGGCCCCGCCGCGGACCATGTCGTGGTAATTCGACCCGCCGTGGAACAGCGCCACCTCCGGCGACCCGCCGCCGCCGTGCATCGCGACGACCAGCGGCACCCTCCCGGAGACGCCGGCCGGCACGATGTAGAGGCCCTCGGCGTGGACGCCGGGCAAAACAGGGATGACCGCCCGGTAGTAGGTGCCGACGCCGTCCCGCCCGACCTCCGTGAACGCCGGCGGGTCCGCCGGCCGGTCGCCGGGTGGCGGATACCCGATGCTGGCGCAGAACGCCTCCCGCAGCGGCTTGGCAGACGCCTCGAACGCCGCCGGTGACGCGTAGTCCGGGCGGAACAACGCGTGCAGCCGGCCCTCGTCTTGCCGCAGGTGGTGAATGTACCCGTCGAGCTCTTTCGCCTGCTCCGCCCGCAGCGGGTCGGACGCGGCGACGGCCTCCTCGTAATAAGGCCGGGTTGCCGCACGCTCCTGAGCGGCGGCGACCCCGGGCGACAGGAGGGCGAGTAGTGCGACGGGCAATGCGGTCGGCAGACGCATGATGCGGGCCTCGCGATAGATATGGAGGGATCCTCGGACGAGGCTTGACCCTGTCCCCGAGTTGCCGACCCGCCGGCGGATGCTAGCGATCGCGACCATCGGCGACCAGGGTCGCCAATGGGTTGAGGTGCGCATAGGGGCCCGCCGCAATTGTTCTGTCCGGCTATCGTCCTTGTTCCAGGACGATCCTCTGGTCCCAATCTTACGACCCTTCCGATTATCCCAATTTCGCGCAAACGATCCGCCGGCATGATGGGCGCGGTACGAACTCCCATTCGCCGGAGGCACTGATGGCGCTATCCCCTACCCTACCGCCCACCGCCCACCCCGGCCCCTGGCGGCGGGGCAAGGGCAAGCTCCGGCTCACGCGCGGGCCGCTGCGGTGGTGGCTGCTCGTGGTCGGGGTCCTGACGGTGAACTTGGCGTGGGGCCGGTTTTTCGCGGGCTCGGGCCTCGTGCTCGCCGGCGCGCTGCTCCACTTCGGTACGAAGGGCGTGCTCCGCCAGAACCACCGGCTGGCCACGACCGGACCCTACCGGTTCAGCCGGAACCCGTTCTACGTCGCCAACCTGCTCGCCGAGGGCGGGCTGCTCGTCATCGTCGGGACCCCGTGGG
>JAQGHJ010000795.1 GCA_028288905.1 Phycisphaerales bacterium
CCGACGGGAACGGGGCCCCCGGCAAGGCCGCCAGCATGCGGGGCAGCCCGCTGCTGCTCGGCCACGAGGGCCGGCCGATCCGGATCGTCCTCCACGGGCTCCGGGGCCGGGTCGTGATCAAGGGCGAGGCGGCCGACATGGAGATGCCGACGCTCGCCGCCCTCAACGACGAGCAGATCGCCGACGCCCTGACGTACGTCCGGCGGGAGTGGGACCACCGGGCCGACCCGGTGTCGAAGGACGCGGTCGCCAAGGTCCGCGAGGAGACGAAGGACCGCGGCCAGCCTTGGTCGCGCGACGAGGTCATCGGCCTGAAGTTCGCCGGCGAGAAGAACCCGCCGAAGGCGGAAGGGAAGCCGGGCCAAAAGGCCGAGGCGAAGTGACTGAAGCCAGTCGGGGCGACAAGCGGCCCGACCGGTGGAGTGGCGTAGAAACGCGACGGGCCGCAGACCTCGAAAGGGGCTGCGGCCCGTCGCGTTCCACGGCCCAGTAGTCGGAGCAGGACTACCGCAGTGAGCCACTGCGGCGTACGTCCTCCGCAATCAACGCTTTAGCCTGAAGGGAGCTGGGTGCCGTGGGCTGGCGTACTCGCCTGCCCACGGCAGACACATGCCCGACGGCCCGTTCGTGGACGTGCGGGCCCGGCCAGCGTTCGCCACGGGCAGCGGCGTACCGCAGCCCCAGGCACCCCCGCGCGACCCAACCAACCTTGCCCCAGCCGCGCGGCGACTCCGTCGTCTCCGGAATGCGCTTCTCGTTCCGGCGGGCTACTGAGCCCCCGCGTCCTGCTGATCCCGTCCCTTGCCCTTGGCCGGCGGGCGGAACAGCGTCGGCATCGCGCCGATCGTCCACTTCCCGTCGGTCTTGGAGAACCCGACCGGCACCCGGCCGGGATCGCCGCCCTTGCGGTACTTGAACAGGACGGTGACGCTCGCCGTCGGCGGCTGGTTCTCCACCGGGTCGTCGAACAGGACTGGGACGCCGTTCCAGCTCACCCCCGTCACCGCCCCGAGCTCCGGCACCCGCTCGAACTCGGCGAACGTGCCGACCCACTGCTTCTCCGTCACCCGCTGCTGGAACGCCGGGCTCGTGAGCCGGTACGCGGCCGCCGGGTCCCCGTCGGCCATCGCCTTGTCGAACGCGCCCACCGCCGCCAGGATCGCCTCGCGGTCAGGCTTCGTCTTGACGTTCTGCACGGCCCACCCGCCAACCACGAATCCGAGGATGCCGAGGCTGATCACGACGGCACCCCACGCCCAGAACCGGCCGGTCTGGGTCCCGTTGCTCTGGCCGATCTGCCGGAGCGCGACGACGCCGCAGACCAAGGCGGCGGCCGGGATCCCGAGCATCAGCCAACTGAGGAACGCCAGGCCGCCGAGCAATAGCGCGACCGCAAACCCGATGATCGCCAGGTTGTTCAGTGCGGCGTAGTCGCCGGTGCCGACGCCGGCCGTGGTCGACATCTTCGCCAACCGCTCGATCCCGCTGCGGGGTGCGGGCGGTTCCAGCGTTACCGCGGGCGCGGTCGAGCCGGTGGCGGTCGGGGACGCGAGGTTGGGGTCGTAAGAGTCTGCCATACGCCTCGGGACCGGAAGGAGGTGTCGACCCAAAGGTCGTCGCTGAAATGATCGTGATTGGCCGCCGACGGACGATGTCCCCGCCCACCCTGACGTGCCCCGCGATGCCGGCGGTCGCTCGCGAGGCGATGTCGGGACCGCAATGTTATCAGAGACGGGGCACCACCCGGAGACCTGACGTGCCGGGCGAACGGCCCGGTCCGGCCGGGCGCGGCCAACAGACGAAACGTAGTGGCCACCCGGTGAAGCGTCAACCGATTGGCCCAAGGGCCAATGCCGAAGCGGCCGCCGAAACGCCGAAACGAAAGCGGGCCCACGTCACACGGACGCGGGCCCGCCCCGATTTCGTCGCCGACCCAAAACCGGTGTCACCCGCCTGCTAGCGGGCAATAAGGCCGGTTGGTTCGTTCAGCGGACGTTCCAGATCGTCAGCTGGCCTGCGGGGCGAAGCAGCAGGACATGGTCAAGGTCGTCCACGGCCTGGCGGCCCTCGTAATCCCAATTGCGGAAGATCTGCTGGTGGCGCTCGTTAGCCGAGTAGGCCGGCGGAGCCAGGCACCCGCCGGCGGCGGTAGACAGTGCGGCCACGGTCAGCAGCGACAAGCGGGACAAAAGCTTCGTCATACGGTGTCGCCTTTCGCCGGCTCGGGCCGGTGGGCCGCGACGGCGGCCACGGCGCGCCGCCCGGTCGAGGGTTTGGCTCGATACGTCAAGTTGTGCGATCGGGAAAAGAAGGGTCCTACGCCTGCCGGACCGGGCCTCCGATACCACGCCCGTTCCGCCGCCATCACCGACCGGCTCGGCCGCCGCCGGGTCCGGCATGACACGGTTTTAACCGCACCCTACCGGGCGTGTCAAAGCGAATCTTATTTCCGGCCCGGGAGGTCCCCGGGCGACGCCGGCCCCGGCTCCGTGGGTCCCCGCTCCGTCGGCCCGTCATCACCCCCGGCCACCGCCCGGAGCCCTTCACGCCACTCGACGTAGTGGTACGGCACCCCAAACCGGTCGTGCAGCCGGCGGATCTCCGCGTGGAATGACTCGTACTGCTCCTGTTGCCACACGTCGGCCGTCGCGTCGCAGAAGAAGATGCGGCACCCGAACGGCCGGGCCGGGTGGACCCCGCACCGCCCGCCGACCTGGTACGGGCACCCGGTCCCGTCCCACGCGAGCGGCAGCCGCAGCGGCTTCGAACCCCGCCGGGCGTCCCCCGTGCCGCCCGCCCCGG
>JAQGHJ010000815.1 GCA_028288905.1 Phycisphaerales bacterium
CGCCCACGCCTGGGTCGAGGTCCTGACCCCAGAGGGGTGGCGGACGTTCGACCCGACGAGCGGCCGCGGGGCCGACACCGCCAGTACGGGGTACGGGCTGTGGCAGCAGGCCAAGCACTTCTTCAACTGGCTCGAGTTCACGTACGCCAGCAACGTGATCGCGTACGACAACGACAGCCGGGAGAACCTGATCCAGGCGGTCGAGAGCCGGATGACCCGGCCGCTATACGCCGGGGTGAACGAGGGTTGGTTCTCCCGCCGGCTGTGGGACTTTAAGCTGTTCCGACTGCTGGCAGACCCGGGCGCGGTCCCCGTCTCCTCAGCGGCCGTCGTGCTGGGGCTGGCCTTAGCGGCGGCGGGCGGAGTGTGGGGGCTCCGTCGGTGGCGGCTCCGCAGGCGGGCCGCCCGGATCGGGCTCGACGCGCTGCCCGAGGCCGACCGGCTGCGGCTTGCCCGTCAGCTCGGGTTCTACGACGACCTGCTCCAGATCCTCGCCCGCCGGCAGATCGTCCGTCCGGGCCACCTGACGCCGCTGGAGTTCGCCCGGTCGCTGTTGTTCCTGCCGGCGAACGCGTACGAGACGGTCCGCCGGTTGACCGAAGTGTTTTACGGTGTGCGGTACGGCGGCCGGGAGTTGAACGCCGGCCTCCGGCACCGGCTTGGGCGAGTGATCGCGCGGCTGGACGACGAGTTGGGCCCGCCGGCCGGGGCGCGCTAAGGCAATCGCCGCCTGACGGCACTTGCCGGACCGGCGGCGCCGTCAGGCCGGGCGTTCCACACCACTGAAAACCGCTGCCCGCCACTTCGCCCATGAATGCCATCATCCTCTCCGTCGGTGACGAACTCGCGCTCGGCCAGACCGTCGACACCAACTCCGCGTGGGCCAGCCAGCAGCTGGCGGCCGCCGGCTGCGACGTGCTGGCGCACGCGACGGTCGCCGACGATCGGGCCCTGACCGAGGAGGCGATCCGCGAGGCCGCCCGGAGGGCGGACCTTGTATTGATCTCCGGCGGAATCGGGCCGACCGAGGACGACCTGACCCGCCAAGCGATCGCGGACGTGCTCGGCGTGCCGTTGGAGTCGAGTCCCGCGTGGTTGGCGGAGATGCGGACCTACTTCGAGCGGACCGGGCGGGTCATGCCCGAGCGGAACAACGTTCAGGCGCTCATCCCAGCCGGGGCCGAGATGGTCTGGAACACCTGCGGGACCGCGGCGGGCATCAAAGCCGCCATTCCAAACGGAAGGTCCGACGGGGCGGGCCGCGGCGGGAACGGCGGCACAGGTGGGACGGCCACACTGTTCGCGATGCCGGGCGTCCCGAAGGAGATGAAGGCGATGTTCGCCCGGGACGTCCTCCCGTGGGTCCGCGAGCGGGCGGCCGGGGCTGCCATCCGGTCCCGCACGTTGCACACGTTTGGGCTCGGCGAGAGCGCGGTGGCCGAGCGGGTCGCCGCGCTGATGGTCCGCGGCCGCAACCCGTCCGTCGGCACGACCGTGTCCGGCGGCATCGTGTCGCTGCGGGTGAACGCCCGGTTCGGCTCGCCGGACGAGGCCGAGCGGGAACTGGAGGCGGCCAGCGCCGCCTGCCACGCCGCACTCGGCGACCTGATCTACGGCCGGGACGGGGAACCGCTATCGGAGATCGTGGCCCGGCTGCTGCTGGCGGACCCGGCCAAGCCGACCGTGGCGACGGCCGAGAGCTGCACGGGCGGCTTGGTCGCGGCCATGCTGACCGACGTCCCCGGGTCCAGCGCGTACTTCCGTTCGGGTTGGGTGACGTACGCGAACGAGGCGAAGGTGGCCCAGTTGGGGGTGCCCCAGCAAACCCTGATCGACCACGGGGCCGTCAGCGAGCCGACGGTGGTCGCGATGGCGGCCGGGGCCCTGGAGCGGGCGGGGGCGACGTACGCGCTGGCCGTGAGCGGCATCGCCGGTCCCGGTGGCGGGACGCCCGAGAAACCCGTCGGCACCGTCTGGTTCGCACTGGCCCACCCGGGCGGCGTCGACGCCCGCCGGTTCGGCCTGTTCGGGGACCGCGAGATGATCCGCGACCGGGCGGCCAAGATGGCCCTGACCCTGCTCCGGTTCCGCTTGCTGAATAAGCCGCTCCCGTTCTGACCCCATCCCAATCTCCGGACGAGGCCGTACCGGGCATCCCACACTCCATTCCGCAACCCATCCGCTAGGGCCCGCATCCGCTGCCAGTCTGACAGCCGCGATCTGACGGAAAAATCGGTTTGGCAGACAGGCCGTTCCTTCGTGCCGGCCCACCCTGCGCTCCAGCTGTTCTCTGCGGGCCATTAATGGCTGACCGACAATGGGTTGTGAGCAATCCAAAGGACGCCAAGGCTGCCGCCGTCACGGCACGCGGGTTGTTTTAAGGACGGCGTGCGGTGGACGGTTGCGATGAGCGTTGGTGCCACGCGAGCGTCGAGTTCCCGTCAGTGTTCCGGCCCCCGATATGTCGGACCCCTGCCCAATTTCGCGGTTCACGGTGCTTCTTCCGAACGAGCAGGAAGAGTGGCACCAAACGATCCGCGGACTGCTGGAGCCGCAGGGCGTGACGACCGTGTCGGCCCGCAACGGCCGCGAGGCGGTCGACTTGATCGAGTCGCGGTCGGTCCACGTGGCCGTGCTGGACGTCCAGATGCCGCAGTTCGGCGGGCTCCAGGTCGTCAAGCGGGTCCGGGAGCTGCACAAGGCGGACCCGGGCCGGGTGCCGCCGGCCATCTTGGTCGCCAACGACCTGACGAGCCAGTTGTTGCGGGAGGCGCTGAGTCACCACGTGTTCAGTGTGCTGTCGAAGCCGGTCGACTACGCGTTGCTGCTCGACACGCTGGCCCGCGTGGTGCGCCGGCGGTACGAGAGCCGCTGGCCGGGGTCGGCGTAGACGAGCGGCGAGGTGCCGGCCGCTACGGATTGCTACAAAGTTCGAGTGACGAGCGCGGGGAACGCGAGAGGGCACCAACTTCCCCGCCTGATCCGCCTACTGCCCTCTGCCTACTGACTACTACTTTCTTTCTGAAGGAGCGAGCGAACCATGGCCAAGCTGCGTCCCCTGGGCGACAAGATCCTCATCAAGCGCGTTGAGGCCGAGAGCAAGACCAAGAGCGGGATCGTGCTGCCCGACGCCGCGAAGGAGAAGCCGAAGCGCGGCAAGGTGCTGTCGGCCGGCCCGGGCCGTCGGGACGACAAGGGCGAGCTCGTCGCCCCGAGCGTGAAGGTCGGGGACGAGGTGATCTTCACGAGCTACGCCGGGACCGAGATCAAGCTCGACGGCGAGGAGCTGATGATCATGAGCGAGGACGACGTGCTCGCGGTCGTCGAGTGACGGAAAACTAACCACGGAGGCGCGGAGAAACGGAGGCCCACTCCGTCGCTTCGCGCCGCCGCATCAACCGAACCGACCGTTAGACAGTTGAAGACGCGGGTTGAACGCCGGGCAGATTGAGGCCACCTTCCGTGCCTCCGTGCCTCCGTGGTGAGTCAGCTCGACAGTCAGGAGAATAACCAATGGCAGCCAAGCGAATCGCATTCGATCAAGAGGCCCGCGAGGCCATCCGCCGCGGCGTCACCAAGCTGGCCCGCGCGGTCAAGGTCACGCTCGGCCCGTCCGGCCGGAACGTCGTGCTCGAGAAGTCGTTCGGGTCCCCGACCGTCACCAAGGACGGCGTGACGGTCGCGAAGGAGATCGAGCTCGAGGACTCGTACGAGAACATGGGCGCCCAGATGGTGAAGGAGGTCGCATCCAAGACCTCGACCATCGCCGGCGACGGCACGACGACCGCCACGGTGTACGCCGAGGCGATCTTCACCGAGGGGCTGAAGAACGTCACCGCCGGGGCCAACGCCACGCAGATCCAGCGGGGAATCCAGCTCGCCGTCGACGCGATCGTCGAAGAGCTGAAGGCGATGAGCAAGAAGATCACGTCGTCGAAGGAAGTGGCCCAGGTGGGCACGAGCTCGGCCAACCAGGACGCGGAGATCGGCAAGCAGATCGCCGACGCGATGGACAAGGTCGGCAAGGACGGGGTTATCACGGTGGAGGAGGGCAAGAGCCTCGACACCGAGGTGAAGACCGTCGACGGCATGCAGTTCGACAAGGGGTACCTCAGCCCGCACTTCGTGACCGACGCCGCGACGATGGAGGCCGTCCTGGAGGACGCCTACATCCTGATCTACGAGAAGAAGATCAGCACCGCCCGGGACCTGGTCCCGATCCTGAGCAAGGCCGCCGAGGCCGGCAAGCCGCTGGTGATCATCGCCGAGGAGGTCGACGGGGAGGCCCTGGCGACGCTCGTGGTGAACAAGCTCCGCGGGACGATCAAGGCCGCGGCCGTGAAGGCCCCGGGCTTTGGCGACCGGCGGAAGGCGATGCTCGAGGACATCGCGATCACGACCGGCGGCACCGCAATCTTCGAGGAACTCGGGATCAAGCTCGAGAACGTCGAGCTCGCCCAGCTCGGCCGGGCGAAGAAGATCAAGATCGACAAGGACAACACGACGATCATCGAGGGGGCCGGCGAGGAGGCCGCCGTCAAGGGCCGGATCGCCCAGCTCAAGAGCGAGATCGAGCGGACGACGAGCGAGTACGACCAGGAGAAGCTCCAGGAGCGGCTGGCGAAGCTGAGCGGCGGCGTGGCCCAGATCCAGGTCGGGGCCGCGACCGAGGTCGCGATGAAGGAGAAGAAGGCCCGGGTCGAGGACGCGCTGCACGCGTGCCGGGCGGCCGTCGAGGAGGGCGTGCTGCCGGGCGGCGGCGTGGCCGTCATCCGGGCCGCCGCCAAGGTGCTCGACGGGGCCAAGGCCAAGGCCGTCAACGAGGACCAGAAGATCGGCGTCGAGATCGTCCGCCGGGCCGTCGAGGCCCCGATCAAGCAGATCTCCGAGAACGCCGGCGTCGACGGGGCCGTCATCGCCCAGAAGGTCAAAGAGTCGAAGGAGACGAACTTCGGCTACAACGCCCTGACCCACCAGTACGGCGACATGCTCGCCATGGGCGTGATCGTGCCGACGAAGGTCGAGCGGTCGGCGTTGCAGAACGCCGCCAGCATCTCCGGGCTGCTCCTGACGACGGATGCGATCGTCAGCGAGATCAAGGAGGAGAAGGAGCCGGCCGGCGGCGGCGGGCACCATCACTGATCCGGTGGGATTAGCGAGCGCAACAAAAGGACCGGGGCCGGCTGGTGTCACCAGCCGGCCCCGGTCCATTTGTTGCGCTCTGGCGAGTGCCGTCGCTGCCGTCTCCCAAGCCGCGGGCGCAGTGAAGCGGAGCTACGCATTCCTTCCGTCCACGATGGAGGGCGAGGAACTCGGGGCTCGGCTCCACTGCGCCCGTGGCTCGTCGGCGTTCTTGAGACGCGAGATCGGCCTCAAACGCGTTCGGGCGGACGCGTTCCGGTGCCGGCAGCCCTGTACAGGGCTCTCCAACGTCACCGCTTCCCCGGTAACAATCATATCGTAACAAGAGGGGCGGATCGGCTGCCTCGGGAGGGCTGAACGGACGCCGGCCGCCGCGTTCGCCAAAGCTGCATACGGAGACCCGCCATGACCCCACGACCGATCCGCACCGTCCTCGCCGCCGTCGCCTGCTCGCTCGTCGTGCCGGCCTTGGCCCTCGTCCCGTGCGCCGCGGCGGACGACGGACCGCCGACCCCGCAACCGCCGGCGGCCACCGCGCGGGCAGGGGTCACCACTACGGCCAAGGTCCCGGCCGCGGCCGTCGGTAGCTGGTACTACGGGTCGATCTCCCCGACGACCA
>JAQGHJ010000890.1 GCA_028288905.1 Phycisphaerales bacterium
AGAACTTCCGCGGCGTCAGCGACAGCGAGCTGACCAGCGCCCGGACGTGGGTCGGCATCGTCACCGTCATCGCCGTCGGCGTGTACGTCGCCGTCGTGTGGCAGATGTACACCGGCATGGTGAAGAACTTCGACATGACGATCCGGAAACAGTCTCGGTAGGCATGCCTTTCTGAAAAGCTGGCTACGCCATGGCGGATGAACAACCAATTCCGTACTGGAGCGAGCGGGAGCCGGTCCTGCCGGCTCCAGTCGCCGGACCACAAGGCGCGTTCGGCGTTGCGTCCGTCTGGTGCTTCGGCCTGTTCGCCCTGACCCTGCTAGCGGGCCTCGGGCCGATCCTGCTGGACATCGGACGCAAGTACGTTCCGTGGAGCGGACCCGAAGCGGGCCTCGCAGCGGCGTGTGCGGGCGTGGTGCTGGTGCCGCTAGGTGCCATGTGCGGGTTCATCGGTCTCACCTACCCGCCGGCGCAGCGAATTGCGGCGATCATTGGCCTCGTGTTGAACGGGTCCACCATCCTCGTGTTCTTTGTCCTGCGGTCGCGGTGAGCAAAACCTCGCGCGGGACGGGAGAAGTTACGGCGACCCCCCGCCGCCGGCTTTGGTATCCTCCCGCCCACCATGCCCGACTCCTCCCTCCCCGCCGCCCTGCCGAAAGTCACGGACCGGCTGTCCGCGACGACCACGAACCACTCGGCGTTCTGGCAGAACGCCAACCTGTACTTCGACCGCGTCTACCAGACGATGGGGCTCGACACGACGTGGCGGACCGTGCTGGCCAGCCCGAAGCGGGTGCTGACCGTGAGCTGCCCGATCCGCATGGACGACGGGCACATCAAGGTGTTCACGGGGTACCGGTGCCAACACAACAACGCGCTCGGCCCGTTCAAGGGCGGCATCCGGTTCGACAGCGCCGTCAACACCGACGAGGTGATGGCGCTGGCCATGATCCAGACGTGGAAGAACGCCCTCGTCGGGCTGCCGTACGGCGGGGCCAAGGGCGGGATCGTGTGCGAGCCGAAGAAGCTCAGCCTCGCCGAGAAGGAGCGGCTGACCCGCCGGTACACGGCCGAGCTGCTGCCGATCATCGGCCCGCAGCAGGACATCCCGGCCCCGGACGCCGGCACAGACGCCCAAGTGATGGCGTGGTTCCTCGACACGTACAGCATGATGGTCGGGTACCAGGCGCTCGGGGTCGTGACCGGCAAGCCGGTCGCGATCGGCGGGAGCGTCGGCCGCGAAGAAGCGACCGGCCGGGGCGTCATGAACATCCTCCGCAAGTTCCTCGCGACGCAGAACAAGACGCTGGCGGACGTCCGGGTGGCGGTGCAGGGGTTCGGGAACGTCGGGTTCCACGCCGCCCGGCTGCTGGCCGAGCGGGGGGCGACGATCGTCGCCGTCAGCGAGCGGGCCGGCGGGATCTACGACGAGGGCGGGATCGACGTCGACGCGGCCGGCCGGTACTACCGCGAGAACGGCACGCTTACCGACTTCCCCGGCACGGACGCGCTGACGAACGAGGAGCTGCTCACCTGCGACTGCGACGTGCTCGTCCCGGCCGCCATGGAGAACACGCTGACCGCGGAGGTCGCCCCGCACGTGCGGGCACGGGTCGTGGTGGAGGGGGCGAACGGCCCGACCACGCCGGACGCCGACGAGATCCTTCGGGACAACGGCGTGACCGTGCTGCCGGACATCCTGGCGAACGCCGGCGGCGTCACGGTCAGCTACTTCGAGTGGGTGCAGGGGCTGGAGAGCTTCTTCTGGGACGGCAAGCGGGTGCAGGACGAGCTGCAGAAGGTGATGGAGAAGTCGTTCGACGCCGTCAACGCCAAGGCCGACGAGGCCGACTGCGACTACCGGACGGCCGCGTACACGATCGCGATCGGCCGGGTGACCGAGGCGTGCCGGCTGAAGGGGCTGTTTCCTTAATGGGGCCGGGGGCCGGAGCGACGGGCGACCGCCACCTGCCCCACGGATGTCATCCTGAGCGCAGCGAAGGACCTCTCGTCCACCGCGCGGCGGATTAGCAGTTCAGGGAGCGTGGGATGTGAATAGGTGGCCAACCGCCGGTGCTCGGCAAGGGGCCACCCTTTCGCATTCCACCGGCTACCTACTGCTAACCCGGCCGCGCGGTGGACGAGGGGTCCTTCGCTGCGCTCAGGATGACAACCGTGGGGCGGGCGCGACGACTCCGGCAGCGTGCCGTCGCCCCTATACTCGCGGCATGAACCGCGTCCTCTCCGTGCTGCTGTCGCTCGCCTGGGCCGTGTGGGTCGGCGGGCTGGTCGGGGTCTTCCTCGCCGTCACGTCGCTGAACCGCACCTTCGTCGACGACCGCGACGCGTTCGGCCGCGCCGCGTCCGGCGTGTTCGCCGCGTTCGAGCGGGTCCAGCTCGGCCTAGCGGCCGCCACCCTGCTGCTGACCTTCCTCTGGCGGCTCCGCGGCGGGGCCGCCCGGCTCAAGACCGCTTTGTTCGTCCTGCTCGCGCTGTCCAGCGTGGCAGCCGTCGTCGGGACGACCGTCGTAACCCCGAAACTCGACCGCCTGCGGCTTGCGGGCACCAGGAAGTGGCTGGAGTTCATGAGTCTTCACGGCGCGTAGTTGCGTCTTTACGTGGGCACAGTCGGGCTATTGACCGCGGGCGGGGTGCTACTGGTGTTCGGGGTGGCTCGGGACGGGACGGTGACCCGAAGCGGGACTCGAAACAGCGACTGACGCGACGGGGCAAGGGATCTCGTTCCTACCGTACGCCTTGCGCCGAAGAACTGGGCAAGCCGGCTCCGTCCCCTCTCGTTGCTCACGCCTGAGTCGTTCTCCACATCGCGACGAACTGCTCGGGCGTGAACACCTCCGGGCGGAGCGTCCCGTCCACGCCCGCCCCGCCCACCACCGCGGTCGCGTCGTACCCCGCTTGGTCGAGCGCCTTGCGGAGCGTCTTGCGGCGGAACGTGAACACCTTGTGGACGAACGTGCCGAATGACCCGACGTCGGGGCCGAGGCGGTCGTCGCGGCGGACCCGGACGAGGGCGGAGTCGATCTTCGGGGCCGGCCAGAACGCCTGGGGCGGGAGCGTCCGCAGCACCTCGACCCGGCCGAGCATCTGAGCCATCACCGTCAGCGGGCCGTAGTCGTCGCCGCCGGCGGCCGCCTTGAACCGGTCGGCCACCTCCTTCTGCACGGTGAACGCGAGCAGGTCGACGCCGGCGATCAGCATCTCGATCACGAGCGGGCTGGCGATGTTGTACGGCAGGTTCGCCACCAGCTTCGGCACGAGCCCGGCCGCCCGGGCGTCGGCGACGGCACTCAGCAGGTCGGGGTTCAGGGCGTGCTTGGACGCGAGCGCGTCCCCCTCGATGAGCCGGAACGCCTCCCGCCCGCCGAGCCGGTCGCGGAGCAGGCGGGCGAGGTCGCGGTCGATCTCGACGGCCGTCACCCGGCCGGCCCGGGCGAGCAGTTCCTCGGTGAGCGTGCCGGTCCCGGGCCCGACCTCCAGGCACCAGTCGGCTGCCGACAGCTCGCCCGCGTCCGCCACCAGCCGGACGAGGTTGCCGTCGACCATGAAGTTCTGCCCGAACCGGTGGCGGGGCCCGGTCGCGTTCACGCCGGACAGGAGGGACTGGATCTCGGACTTCGATTGCGCCATGCGGCGGGCATGTTAGCCACGGATGAACACAGATGAACACGGATGGGAAGGAAATGAGGAGAGGGGGGGGGAGGGGGTGAGGGGGAGTAAGGATTGGCTGCCGCCGTCTGTCCATTCTGGTCTGTTGCCCCCACAACCTCCTTATCCGCGTTCATCCGTGTTCATCTGTGGCGACTCCTCCCGGTCGGTTAGACTGTCCGCCCATGAAGAGCTACGAGGTCATCCGGGAAGCGGTCGACGAGCCGGGCGTCAAGGCCGTGGCGGCCAAGCTCAAGGTGTCGGCCGCCCTCGTGTACAAGTGGTGTGAGCCGCCGGCCGACGCGACCGACCCGGAGCAGTCGGGGGCCCGCAACCCGCTGGACCGGGTCCGCGAGCTGTACACGATGACGAAGGACATCCGGCTCATCCGCTGGCTGTGCAACCAGGCCGACGGGTTCCTCGTCCTCAACCCCGAGCGAGACCCGAGCAAGACGCTCGACGAGCGGGTGTTCGCCGAGACCCGCAACATGGTCCGCGACTTTAGCGAACTCCTCGACACGATCACCGAGAGCCTGGAGGTGACCCCCGGCATCGACCTCGGCGAGGCCGATCAGATCCGCGAGAAGTGGGAGGACCTCAAGGCCCTCGTCGAGCGGTTCGTGGTGGGGTGCGAGAAAGAGTTCTACCACTTGCCGCCGAAGAAATGACATTGGTGCCGCGAGCCTGGCTCCCACCGCGAACGTTAACGGGGAGTTGGTCCGCCGTGCCTGGCGAACAGCTCGATGCTCTTGCGGATGGCCGCTGTCTTGGACGAATGGTGATCGCCCGGCAGGGTCAGCAACTCACACGTCCTGCCGGCCGCCCGGGCGGCGGCCGCGAACTCGGCGGCACCAGCTAGAGCGGGCTCGTCCTCGGTGCCGCACATCAAGTACAGCGGGCACCTGAGGGTGCCGGCGAAGTGCTTGGCGGACCGGAGTCGCATCTCGTCCGGGTCGGCGACGTCAAATGGGGCGATGCGGGCGACCGGTTCGTACGCCGTGACGTTCGCCATGTCCACGTACCCGCCGATCGACGTGGCCGCGGCGAACGGCGACGCGACGAGCGACGCCAAAATCGTCTCGGCCGCGCCGGAACTGTGCCCGGCAACGTACACCCTGGCCGGGTCGACTTCCGGCAGCGCCGCCAGATAACGGCCGGCTGCCACCGCGTCGTCCACCTCGCCGTAGAACATCTCGAAGTGACCGGGGTTCCCGTTCTCGCCACGGAGCGTCGGCGTCATCACCACATACCCGGCGTCGCGGTACGGCTGCGTCTCGGCCCAGTCATCGGCACCGAACGCGAAACCGCCGTGCAGGTAAACCAAGGCCGGATGTTTCTGGTCCGCGCCGGCGGCCGGCCGCGGGCCGCCGACCCACGCGGACAGCCGCAGGTCGCCGGACTGGAATGTGACTACTCGGGCCCCGTCCGACGGCTCCTCGTTCACGTACTTCTGGGGCGACTGCGGCTCCGTGGTATGCCGGGTCGGGTGCTTGGCACGCTCGGCTGCCAAGTCCGGCCAAACGGCCGCCCGTCCGGCCTGCCCGGCACCCGACTGCGGACCGGCCATGCCGGCCGAGGGCTTTCGGTCGCATCCCGGGTCGCAAACGAAGACCGCGCACGCCAGGAGCATTGCGACGCGCCTGAAACTTCGACGGATCGTCATGTCGTCCCTGCTCCGATTCGGTCAGCCTACCGCCTGCTGCGTACTGCCTACTACAGCGAGCAGGCGATGATCGGTTCCGACTCGCCGGTGCTGTGCAGCCAGCTCCGGCCGTCCAGCTCGATCAGCTGCGTCGCCTCCTTCGGGCCCCAAGTGCCCGGGGCGTACGAGCGCGGCGGGGTCTTGCTGGCGGCCCAGCCCTGCTCGATCGGGTCGATGACGGCCCACGCCGCCTCGACCTCGTCCCCGCGGATGAACAGCGTCTGGTCCCCGGTCATCGCGTCGAAGATCAGCCGCTCGTAGGCCTCCGGCGGCTCGACGTTGAACGTGCTCTTGTACAAAAAGTCGAGCTGCACCGGTTTGATGTTCATCGCCCCGCCCGGCACCTTCCCGTTGATCCGCCAGCTCACCCCCTCGTCCGGCTGCACCCGGATGATCAGGTCGTTCGGGTACACCGGCGTCTCGCACTGCTTCTGGAACAGCGTCCGCGGCGGGCTCCGGAACCGGACCGCGATCTCGCTCAGCTTCTCCCCCAGGAACTTCCCGGTCCGCAGGTAGAACGGCGTCCCGCTCCACCGCCAGTTGTCGATCATCAGCCGCATCGCCGCGAACGTCTCGGTCCGACTCTCGGGCGGGACGCCCTTCTCCTTCGTGTACCCGTCGGTCTTCTGCCCGCCGTGCTCCCCGGGGCCGTACTGCCCGCGGACGGTGAACTGGTCCACCTGCTCCGGCCGGACCGGGCGGATCGACTTGAACACCTTCGTCTTCTCGTCCCGGATGCTGACCGCGTCCAGCGCCGTCGGCGGCTCCATCGCGACCAGCGCCAGCAGCTGGAAGATGTGGTTCTGGACCATGTCCCGGGTCGCCCCGCTCTTGTCGTAGTACCCGCCGCGGCTGCCGACCCCGAGCGTCTCGCTCACCGTGATCTGGACGTGGTCGATGTACTTGTAGTTCCAGATCGGCTCGAAGATCGAGTTGGCGAACCGCAGCACCATCAGGTTCTGGACCGTCTCCTTGCCGAGGTAGTGGTCGATCCGGAACACCTGGCTCTCGCGGAAGTGCTTGTGCAGCTGGGCGTTCAACTGCTGGGCGGTGGCCAGGTCCGTCCCGAACGGCTTCTCGATGATGATCCGCCGCCAGGTCGGCTTCTTGGTGGCGTCCGGGTCGTCGGCCCGGCGGCCGAGCCCAGCCACCTGCCGCCCGAGGTTCTCGATGATCGGCTCGAACGTTTCCGGCGGGGTGCTCAGGTAGAACATCCGGTTGCCGGCCGTCCCGTGCTTGGCGTCGATCTCGGTCAGCCGCTTGGCCAGGGCGGCGTGGGCGTCGGCCGACCCGTAGTCGCCCGTGTGGTAGTAGACGCCCTTGAGCAGCCGGTCGAGCACCGCCTGGTC
>JAQGHJ010000262.1 GCA_028288905.1 Phycisphaerales bacterium
CCGGTACCGCGGCCAGCGCCTCCTTCGACGCCCCGGTCGGGAGCGACGCGAACAGCACGTCCAGCGGTGGCAGGGCGGTCGGGTCCCACTTGCTGATGGTCAGGTCGGCCAGCTTCGACGCGATGCCGGGGAACTTCTCGACGAGCCGGCTGCCGGCGCTGCTGTCGCCAGCCGCGTACGCGACCTCGAACGCGGGGTGGTTCGCGCAGAGGCGGAGGGCCTCGCCCCCGCCGTAGCCGCTGACGCCGACGATGCCGACTCGGATGCTCATGGGACTGGCAGGATAAGCGGGCGTGCGACGAGCGGGAAGGCGAGGGGTAGGATGCGCCGCTGCGGTAGGGGAGCAGGTTCCGGGTCGCTTCCGACCCGCACCCCTCGCTATGCAACCAAGTCCTCGTTTAGCCGCTCACTTGTCGACGTTTGAGCGCGTCCGGTGCCTACGAGTTCGTCACGCCAATCGAGCCTAACGGGACGCGGTCACTTACCGGCCTTAACTTGGTTGAGTTGGCTTTCGACGTCCCCCTTAAGGGCGGCTAACGCATCGGTCTGCGACACCCCACCCCCGGATCCGGTGCCGCCGGCGAACGACCGGGCGAAACCCGGTGCGGCGGGGGCGGCCGGCTTCTGCTGGTTCAGGATGCCGTCGAGCTTGTCCTTCACCTGCTGCAGGGCCTGCTCCTTGCCCTGCCGGACCCATTCCTGCTGCTTGGCGTTGAGGTCGGCCGCCTCCTTCGGGTGATTGATCCCGTAGTAGATGCCGCCGAAGAACCCCACGCCGAGGCCGAGGATTAGGAAAATCAGCTTCATGAGCGGGGCCTGAAAGTCGGAGCGTTCTTACGCCACGAGGCGTACGGTAAGAGTCGGCCAGTCGATGCTGCTGCGATCCGCTGCCGCACCGCGGACCGATACGACACCCATCATACCGTCAGCCGGCCGGCGGCTCCCGGAGCCGCAACAAATTCCGGGCCACCCGCCGCAGCCGCTGGGTGCCGAGCGACGGGAAGCACATCGACTCCTTCTCGCAGTCGTACAGGAAGTCGACGATTTCGTCCTCCGTTCCACCGCGTTCGATCAGGGCGCGGAGCGGAGCGAGGTATTGGTCGTAGGTCCCGTGGGCCGCCTCATTCGGGGCGGCGTTGTGCGGGTCCCAATCTCTGAGGAGCACCGCGCGGACCGTGGCGTCGACAATCTCTGTCCCGCTGACCGGTACCTGGTCAGACATGCGGCCCTCGCATCGGCGTCGGAATCGGCGCATCGCCGGCGGCGGGCGGCGTCGCCAACCACTGCCGGAACTCCCGCAACACCTGCGAGTGAACCAACGGTCCGAGCGGCTGCAACCGGCCGGCATGGAGCGTCAGCGTCGCCGCATCGAGCCGCGGGATGGCCGAGCTCCGCTCGATGGGCTCGTAAACGCGCTCCGCGTTGAGCCGGTACAGCCGAACTTGGCCCGACTCCGCCACCCGCCACAGCTCGGGCACGCCAATGGCGGCGTAGACTTTCGTCTTGTTGAGGACGGGCCGGGTGACTTCCGTCTCGACGGCAAGGTCCGGCGGGGGGTCCCGCTTGAGGTCTATGGTCGCGCGGCCCTGGATGGCGGGCAGGCTACTGATGTAGAAGCATTCGTCGGCCTCGATCCCCTTGAGCGGCTTGCGTCGCTTCCAGGTCGTGCTCCCCAGCGGCTGGTAATCAACGTTCGCGAACGTCAGGGCGGCCTCGGCCATCGCCCCGATCAGCCGGGTGAGCCGCTCATGGAGGTCGGATGGCATTTCGATCTCCAAGTACCCGTTGTCGTAGGTCAGTCGAGCGGTATCGTCCCCGACCTCCTTCAGCAAGGTGAGGTATCCCCGCCATGACACGCGGAGCACGACGCTGCGGCCGCGGCGCATCCGCGGGGGGCGTGGCGGCATGGCGGACGCTGTCGCGGCCATCGTCATAGGGCTCCATTGCGAACGGCGGCTTGCTCACGCCTTCGGTTTTAGCCGGTCCCGCCGGGCCGCCGCTTACTTCAGCACCGGCAACCCCCGCCCCGCCCCCTTCTCCTTCTCGATCTTCTCCCACCCGCTGCCCAGTTCCCCGATCGGGTCCGGCGGCAGCACGTCGACCTTCTTTTCCCCGAGCTTGGCCTCGCCCCGCTCGACCTTCGCTTGGAAGGCCCGGCACTCGTCGAGCAGCTTTTCCAGGATCTGCTCTTCCGGCACGTTCGCGACCTTCTCGCCCTGGACGTAGATGATGCCGCGTCGGTCGCCGGCAAAGATCGCGATGTCCGCCCCCTCGCACTCGCCGGGGCCGTTCACCACGCACCCCATCACGGCTACCTTGATCGGCAGCCGGATCTCCTTGGCCAGCTGTTTCCGCACGTCCTGGACGAGCGTGAACAGGTCGACCTGGATGCGGCCGCACGTCGGGCAGGCGATCAGCTCGGCCCCGATCCGGTCCCGCAGCCCCAGGCAGTAACAAAGCTCCAGCCCGTCCTGCACCTCGTAGATCGGGTCGTTGGCGTAGCTGATGCGGATCGTGTCCCCGATCCCGCTGGCCAGCAGGTGCCCGAGCGGCACCACGCTGCGGATCGTGCCCGTCTCCTTCGGCCCGGCGTGGGTCACGCCCAGGTGTAGCGGGTAGTCGAACCGCTCGCTGATCACCTTGTACGCGTCGACGACCAGCAGCGGGTCGATGCTCTTGGCGCTGATGACAACGTCGTGGAAGTCCTCGGCCTGGAAGATCTCCAGGTACTCTTCCAGCTTGGCGACCATGATCGCCAGGAAGTGCCCGTTCTTGTTCGCCGAGAAGACGCCGCCGAGCTCCTTCATCCGCAGCTGCTTGTCGCGCCGCTCGACGATCGACCCCTCGTTGACGCCGATCCGGATCGGCAGCCGCTTCGCCTTGCAGGCCTGGATGACGTCCTTCACCTGGGCGCGGTCGCTGATGTTGCCGGGGTTCAGCCGGATCTTGTGCACGCCGGCGTCGATCGCCTCCAGGGCCCGCTGGAAGTGGAAGTGGACGTCGGCCACCACCGGCACCTGCACCCGGGGCAGGATCTCGCGGAGGGCGGCCGTGTCCTTCTTCTCCGGGACGGCGACCCGGACGAGGTCGGCCCCGGCGGCGGCGAGCTTGTTGATCTCGGCCACGCACGCGTCGACGTCGTAGGTGTAGCCGGACGTCATCGACTGGACGGAAACCGTGGCGTCGCCGCCGATGCGGACGACCCCGGTGCGGGCGTCGCCGACTGAAACCTGGCGCGTCTTGCGGCGCGAAATCATGCGTGCTTCCTTCTCGTTCCTGAGCGGCCGGCGGGGGTGGAGGAGCTACGGGCGGGTGCCGCCGGGGACGGTAGATCGTAAGACCGGTCCGACACGGACGCAAACCGTTGCGGCCGGCGGCAGTGGCGGGAGGCCGCGGCAGCGATCGTCCGGTGAGGTCGTCCCGGGCCCCGGTGATTCCCGGAGGAGGGCGGCCGGGGAACGGATGGCCCGAACGGATTCGGGAAGAAATCCGCGACCCGCGTCAACTGTGAGGGCGAGCGGGTGTCTTAGCTATCGGAATAATCGTTCGTGCCCCGCGTTCTGAACCCAGTCAACCCACCCATGTCGGTCGTCGAGCATGCCGTGCAGGATCGCACGCCCCCCGCGGAGGGGGGAACGCCGCCGACGAGCCGAATCGGAGAAGTCCCCATGCGCATGTTCTCGAAGGTCACCGCCTCGTTGTCTGCCCTGGCGCTGTCGCTCGCTCTGTCCGGCGTCGCCCTGGCGGCGGCCGCCGCCACGGGCACGATCACTGGCACCGTGAAGGGCGTCGAAGGCGCCAAGCCCGGTAAGGTGTCGGTCAAGCTGCTGCCCCCGGGCGGCGGGAAGAAGGGGGAGCCCAAGGCCGAGCCGAAGGCGGACAAGCCGGCCCCCGGCGAGAAGAAGGGTCGCCCGGCCCCGATCGCCGAGACGACGACTGACGACGACGGCAAGTTCAACCTGAAGGACGTTGCGCCGGGCGAGTACCGCATCGCCGCCGGCGAGCGCGGCGCTGCGATGGGCACCGAAAGGGTGACCGTCAAGGCCGGCGAGGAGACCAAGGTGGAGATCACCCTCAAGGCCCCGAAGGCCAAGTGAGCCCCTGGCCCGCCCGTCGCGGCGGGCCAATTCGGCTGATTCGCTACGCCCCGCCCCGAGTCTCACGACCCGGGGCGGGGCGTTGGCGTTGGGCGATAGGCGACGTCACGCCCCCTCCACAGTCGGCACCGGTTTGCGGTACTTCTTTGTAGGGCCGGCTGTGCCGCGGCCGATCTATCCGAAAAGGCCAACGTTGTCCGACGCAGTCCCTCCCTCGGCACAGCCGCCCCTACGCCGCCACCTTTACGGCCCGGTCGTTGGCAGCTTCAAGACCTCCGCCGCCCGACGCCAGTAGGCCGCGTCGAACCCTAACGCTTCCTTGATCATCACGTCCCGCCGCATCCAGTTCCGTTCCCGCAGAGCGGCCACCGTCTGCCGAAGGGGCAACCGGGTCGCGGGCGGGACGGCCGGCACCGGCCAGTCGCTGCCGTGGACGAGTTTTTGCCGAACGGCCGGGTCACCCAGGATCAGTGGGTAGGCGTGCGACCGCGTCGGCAGCGACAGGGCGGCCGTGTCGCCGAAGCACCGCTCGTGTTCCTTGGCCATCCGCATAAACGTGTCGCAGTAGTCCGTCTCACCGGGAGCCGACCGGGTCCCGCAGTGGGCCATGACGACGGTTACGCCGCGGTCGAGGGCCGGCCTTAACAGGGCCGGGTCGGCCACGTGCGGGTTGATGTTCGGCAGCGTCTTTTCGCCGCCGGTGTGGCTCAGCAGCGGCAGCTTGTGGTGGGCGAGGGCCTCGTAGAACGGCAGGCACCGCGGGTCGGCCGGGTCGATGTCCTGCACGATCGGAAGCCACTTCATCAGCACCGCCCCGGCCCGCACGCACCGCTCCACCTCCGCGACCGCGTCCCGGCGGTACGGGTGGACGGACGCCCCGAACAACACCTTCGGGTGCCGCCCGGCCAGCTCGATGACGTAATCGTTCGTGACGCTCAAGTGCGTCCGGCCGGGGTCGGGCGTGCCGTCGGCCGCGTACACGGCGTCGAACGCCAGGACGACGGCCGCGTCGAGCTTCTCCGCCCCGTCGATCGTGGCGACGAGCCGCCGCTCGATCGCCCGCTCGGCCGCCTCGTCCTCGCCCGGGATGCCGAGCCGCCACCGCATGAAGCGAAACGGCAGACTGTCCAAGATCCGCCGCGACATGCCGCCGTGGGGCGGCGTGAACGCGGACACGTGGACGTGCAGGTCGAGGATCATGTGCGAGTTCCGTACGGCACGACCAAGCGAGCCGTCCCAGCAGACCACGTCCTATACGCCCAGGCTCACCACGATGGCACCAAGTTCACGAAGAAGTGAAATTGGTCGAGGCCCAGATCCGCCCGCCCGCCTTTTCCTCTTTTTCGAGCTCTTCGTGCCTAGCCCGGATGCCGAATGGGGATGGCTGTCGAACACCCCGCGTCACTTGCGGACCGCGTTGAACCGCCGGTACGCCTCGTCCCACCGGTCGGCGTGTTGCGGCTCGTACGCCTTGACGTCGAAGCTGTCGCGGACGATGGACCGGGCGGCCGCCAGGGAGGGGACGTCACCGGTCGCCATCGCCTGGACGAGGATGTTCCCGATCGCCGTCGCCTCGACGGGGCCGGCCACCACCCGCCGCCCGGTCGCGTCGGCGGTCATCTGGTTCAGCAGCTCGTTCCGGCTCCCGCCGCCGACGATGTGGATCGTCTCGATCCGCCGGCCCAGGATGTCCTCCAGCCCCTCCAGCGTCCGCCGGTACGTCAACGCCAGGCTCTCCAGGCAGCAACGGACCGTCTCGCCGGGGGTGGCGGGCGGCCGCTGGTTCGTGTCGCGGCAAAAGCGGTCGATCTTCGCCGGCATGTCGCCGGGGGTGCCGAACGGGGCGTGGTCCGGGTCAACGACCGGGCCGAACGGGTCGGCCCAGGACGCCAGCTCGGTCAGCTCGATGTAACTGCGGTCGGTCCCCTCGCGCAGCCAGTGTCGGCGGCACTCCTGCACGAGCCACAGGCCCATGATGTTCTTCAGGAACCGGATCGTCCCGCCGACCCCGCCCTCGTTCGTGTAGTTGTAGCGAGCGACCTTCGCGTCGATCAGCGGGGCGGGCAGCTCGACGCCCATCAGCGACCACGTGCCGGAGCTGATGTAGCACCAGTCCGTCCGCCTCTCCCCCTCGACCGGCACGGCCGCCACCGCGCTCGCCGTGTCGTGGCAGGCCGGTGCGATGACGGGCACCGTGCCGCGGACCCCGCAGTCAGCCGCCACGTCCGCCCGCAACGGGCCGATCACGGTGCCGCTAGGGACAATCGGCGGCAGCAGCCGGGTCGGGATGCCCACCCGCTCCAACAGCCCGGTCGCCCAGGTGCCGGTGCGGGGGTCGACCATCTGGCTCGTGGACGCGATCGACGCCTCGGCCTTGGCGACGCCGGTGAACAGGTAATTGAACAGGTCCGGCACGAACAGCATCGTCTCGGCCGCCGCCAGCAGCCCGGTCTTGCGGTCGAGCATGCTGAACACTTGGTACAGCGTGTTGAACGGCATGAACTGGATCCCGGTCGCGGCAAACACCTCGTCCCGCGGCACGACGTCGAACAGCCTCGCCATCACCCCGTCCGTGCGGCCGTCGCGGTAGTGGAACGGGTTGCCGAGCACGTCGCCGTCCGGGCCAACAAGCCCGTAGTCGACGCCCCAGGTGTCGACGCCGATGCCGTGGATGACCGCTGGCACCGCGGCGGGAACACCGGCGGCGGCGGACGGGACGTCCTGCTCGGCCTGCAGCGTGGCGGCGGCCTTTCGGAGCCCGGTCTTCAGTTCCTCCCACTGCTGGAGCAGGTTCCAGTGCAGGTGCCCGTTCATCCGGCCGTTTGGGTTCGGGAACCGGTGGGCCTCGTCGAGCGTCAGCCGGCCCGCGTCCAGGCGGCCGATCAGGGCCCGGCCGCTCTCGGCCCCGAGGTCGAACGCGACGAAGTTCCGGACGGGCATGAAGCGACTCCCTCGAAGTGTGGCGGACGGTCGGCCCGACCGATTCGTGCGGCAACCCGGCCGCCCGGCCGGCGGGGCGGGGGCGGCATCCTACCCGCGGCCGGTGGGGCCGACTATGTCGACCGGGGGTGGCGAGACGGCTCCAGAGGTCGATCGACGCGGATCGCATCGGGCGGGCAGGAGGTAGGTGTGAGTGCCACGGGTTGGCGTACTCGCCTGCGTTTGGCGGGTAAGCGCCGGCCGGCCGGCCGGCTCGACGTTCGCCACGGGCGGTGGGGTACCGCAGCACATGGCACGCGCACGCCACGTCGTCCGTCATCGCCCGCCGCGCGGTTTGAAACCCGTCCCTGCTGACCTACAGTGCTAGGCGTGACGTTGTTGCCGGCTTCATCTTCCAACCCTTCCGCCGAGCCGCGCCGGACGCGGATCAAAATCTGCGGCGTCCGCCGACCGGCCGACGCCGCCCACGCCGCCGCGGCCGGGGCAAGCGCCGTCGGGTTCGTCCGGTACGCGGCGGCCGCCCGGGCCGTGTCGGCCGAAGTCGGCGCGGACATCGTCGCCGCGCTGCCGGATCAAGTGTCGCCGGTCGCGCTGCTGGTCGACCC
>JAQGHJ010000922.1 GCA_028288905.1 Phycisphaerales bacterium
GGTGGGGAGGTGCCATCGTCCGATGCGGCCCCACGGTCGACCCGCACGTCACCGCCGCACGGTGACCGTCATGATCAAACTGCCTTTGATTCGGGTCGATGCGACGATCACAGTCATTTTGCCGAACCTGCGTTCGGCCGAGCCCGGTCCTCTCAGCGTGTCCGAGAGCCACCGGGCGATTCCCAACTCGTCCGCCTCGTCCGCCGCAAACCGAATGATTCGGATGATCAGCGCGATGTGGGTCTCGCGTTCGCGGGCCGACGCGGTGGGCGGGAAGCCGGCCGTGACGAAGACGCCGGTCACGTCGTCCTCCGGACCGAACAAATGGATCGTGAAGAACTTCCCGATGTCCCAACGGTACTCCGGCGTTCCGTCCGGCGCCGTCTTCGCCGAGTAGGTGCCGTCGGACAGGAACGGCATGTCCCGTTTGAGGTCGGCCACGCTCTTGCCGAGGCCCGCCGGTGACGGCGTCGTCCGGCCCGGACCGCCGACTGCGATTTCGCCATCACCCTGTAGCGACTTCAAAAGTTCCCGGGCCTCCGTCTGGCTCGGCGCGGCTCCGAACTCCCAATCGGTCGCCTGGGTCAGCAGGCTGATCGCCCTGGCCCGGTCGCCGGAAGCGACCGCCGTGCGCGCGTCCGCGACGAGCCGGGCGACCTGCGGCTCCTTCTTCCTTCCGAGTTCGACCCGGCAGTCGCCGAAGAAGCCGAACGTCGCCATGTCCGACTGCGCGCCCGGGACATTCATCGCGCGACCCGCGAGTGCGGTCGGCTCCTCGATCCGGCCCGCGGCCCGCGCCCGCTTGGCCTCCTCGACCAGCCGGGCCACCTCCCGCTCCGGACCCTTGTCGGCGAACAGCGTGGGGCCGGCCGCCGCCATCGCCAAGCCGCAGACGACCAGCAGCCGGCGGCTCGGCCACCGCGTTCCCCGGCCGACGCCCGCGAGCCAGCCGTCGACGGCCCGCCGTACGCCCGGGGCGACGAGGTAGGCCGCGGAGAGGCCCGCGACGACGAGCGACGCCAGAAAGGCCGTCGCCGGCACGCCGTCGGGAGCGGCCGCGCGGAGCCAGACCGCCCCGAGGACGACGGTCGCCACCCATCCCGCCGCCGTCCGCCCCGCGCCCGGACGGGACTGTTGGGTCGCAGGCAGGGGCGGTGGTCGCGGCGGACCCGACAGGTCCGACGACGGCACGCGGTCCGGGCGGACCGACGACGTCGGGGCCGGATGACCCGGCAAGTGCGCCGGCGGGGCCGAACGATGTGCGACGGCCCGCGCGAGGTCGTCCAACCCGTCCCCCCGCGGCTCGGCGGCGACCGCCTCGACCCCGGTCACCGCCGGGTCGGGCGACGGCACGACGAAGGCCGACCGGCAGTCCGGGCAGTTCCCCTGTCTCCCGATAAACCCGGCCGCCACCTTGATCCGCCGCCCGCAGTGAGGGCAAGGGAAGCGCACGATCTCCGTCATCATCTGACCACCCCTTTTCAAAGCGACACCCGTCCTGCCGTGGCCGCGGGTCGGTGGACCCGCCCGCGCGGCTCCCTACCCGTTGATTCCGCTGGCAGCTTTGTGAACTTTAGTTTACAGACGCGGCTTCGGTGCCGAAATAGCTTCGGCCACGGTGTTGGGCAGCGAGCTACAGACCGCCCGGGCCGCCGCCGGGCTGACGCAGGAGGAGTTGGCCGCCAAGGCCGGCGTCTCCCGGGAGTACGTCAGCCTGTTGGAGAACGGCCGCAAGTCCCCGACCGTCCACGTCCTGCTCCGGCTGTGCCGGGCGATGGGGGTCGCCGCGTCGGACGTGATCGCCCGGGTGGAGCGGGCCGGGTAGTGCCCACCCGACCACGCTTCATCGTTTCCCCGCAGAGGGGACGAGCATGTCGAACGCCGCGACCGCTTCGAGCCTCTCCGCCAGTTCAACCGGCACCGCGCCGTGCGCGGCGGCGACCATCGGCCCGGCCGTCGCCCCGGTCGTGTCGCTGTCGTGCCCGACCAGCGCCGGCCACGCCAGACACCACGCCCCCCGGCGGGCGAACGCGTCCGCCGGGAACCCCTTGGGGATCGGGAACTGATCCTTGGTAAGCGACCACAGCAACGCCCACACCCCGACCTGCAACGTCAGCAGGCAGTACCCGGCCCGGCCGGCGAAGTCCGTCCGGAACGGGTCGAACGCGTCCCGCGTCCACGCCGCCGCCTCGATCGCCTCACCGGCCGCCTGGAAGTGGCCCCGGGTGCGGTCGACCCACTGCCGGACGTGCGGGTCGTCCTCGTCCTCCAAGTACGAGTTCCAATCGGCATAGAAGTGGTCCAGCCACCCGCCCGGGTCGTCGGCCGGCCCCTGCCCCCACCCGCCGAGCAGGTCGGCGATCACCCACGACTGGACCGCGCAGCACAGGACCGGCAGCGGGGCGTAATGGGTGACGATCGAGTGCTGGACGGTCGCCCGGAACAGCAGGTCCAACTCCTGCCCGAAGCAGATTCCCGGCAGCACCCCGTTCCGCATCAGGCTGCCGTTCGCCGCGTTCCCCGGGTTCCGCTGGAAGTCCGCGTACGCCGCGTCGTGCCACGGGACGCCCGACCGGAGCCGCCCGAGCGTCCGGCGGGTGGTGCCGCCGACGTCCGGCGGGTTCCCGTCCAGCCACCCGACCAGCTTGCCGCCGACGTCGGCCGGGTCGAACCGGCCGCGGTCGACGTACGACCGGATCAGGCACAGGGCTTGGTCCCCGTCGTCCGTCGCCTG
>JAQGHJ010000923.1 GCA_028288905.1 Phycisphaerales bacterium
CGAGGACGTCGCGGTTGACGGTCAGTTCGGGCACGATCGGGGCCGCCGCCGCGGGGGCCGCCGCCACCGGCAGCGGGGCGGCCAGCTCGGCCTCGATCACCGCCATGGCCGCGTCCATTTTCGGGTACCGGATCTCGCGGTACCCGTTCACGTCCCCGACGCCGTTCAGCACCCGCACGGCCCGGTCGTACTCGGCCGGCGTGCCAAGGCTGACGCGGTCGAGCAGGCCGACGTACCAGTCGCGGAACGCCGTCTCCCGCTTGTGCCAGCCGGGGATCTTCCGCCACCACTTCATGTGCCGGACCAGCTTCAGCTGCCAGTCCCGGGTTGTGATCTTCATCCGGAACCGCCACGGCCCGACGTTGAACTCCGGGCTCGTGTGGTGCTTGTAGGTGATGCGGTCGCCGTTCGCCTCGTCGACGTGGAACTTGGCCGCGTCCCGCACCTTCTTCTCGTACCGGGTCAGCAGGTACGAGACGTACACCTCGTCCTTGATGAGCGTCACCTTCGCCAGGTTCCACACGACGGCGGCCGTGGCGGCGTACCCGCGGGCGGCGCTGTCGCGGGCGTACACCTTCCGCACCCGGTCGACGTACAGCCGGGCGAAGTCGAGGTTCTCGTACTGGAACAGGTCGTAGACCCGGACGGCCAAGTCGTACTTCGTCTGCTCCGGCAGCCCCGGCATGGACGCGACGGCCGCCCGGGCGAGCTGCTCGAACGCGGTGTGCCCGGTCTCGCCCTTCGTCTTGCGCAGCACCCGGTTTTTGTTCGTGACGACCTGCTCCCACGTCACCGGCTCCGGGCGGTTCGGCAGGGCCCGGGGCTCGAGGGCGAGCCGCCGGCCGATGTTGAACGCCTTGAGGTTCTTGCGGTGGTCCCGGCGGATCGTGTCGCGGATCGACCAGGCGATGCTGTGGGCCGACACGGGGATCAGCCCGAGCTGGTACGCCACGCCGAGCATGAGGATGTTCACGTACAGCTTCGACCCGAGCCGCTGTTCGCACACCTCGCTGAGGTTCTTGGCGTACACCTGCCCGGCCAAGCAGTGTTCGGCGATGCCGTCCCGCAGCTGGTTGGGGTCGAAGTCCTCCTTGCCGAGCAGCGTGAACACGGTCGGCTGCTTGTGCAGGTTCAGGACGGCCGACGTCCGGTCGGCCGACGCCACCCGGAACTGCTCCCGCGGGTCGATCGCCCGGGCCGCCTCCAGCACGTCGATCCCCAGCAACAGGTCGGCTTTGCCGAACGGGATCGACCCGGTGGTGAACTCGGAAGCCGGAGGCGTCGGGGAAGTGCTGAGTGCTGAGTGCTGAGTGCTGAGGGAAGACGGTCCCGCGGACTTCTCCCCCTCCTGCCCTCTGCCCTCCGCCGTCTGCCCTCTTTCATCCGCGTCGCGGATGAACGAGATCTGCGAGTACACCCCGCCGTTGCGGATCGCCATGCCCTTCTTGTCCTGGAACAGGACGCGGTAACCCTGCTTGTGGCCGGCGCGGACGAGGATCGCGTTCACGACGCCGATGCCCATCCCGCCGACGCCGCTCAGGTGGGCCCGCCACGCGTCGCCCGGCTCGGCCAGCGTGTGGAACGGGGTCGGGTCCGGGAGCTTGCTCAGCTGCATGTCCGGCAGCCGGTACCGACGTCGCTTCGTGCGGTGGACGGTGAGCTGCTCGAAGCTCGGGCACGGCTTGACGCCCTGGGCGTAGCCGTTGCTCACCTGCACCCGCTCGCAGGCCCCGTCGTTCACGCACCAGGTCAGGTCGGTGTCGACCTTCCGGCCGTAGTCGGTGTCGACGATCGTCAGCCCCGGGCAGGCCGTCTGCTTCGTGCACTCCAGGCAGTGCTCGCACACCTCCGGCGTGACGTTCATGTGCGTCTTCGTCGGCAGGAACCCGGTCTCCTTCACCTTCTTCTTCTCGGCCCGCAGCACGCTCCGCTGGGCGGTGATCCCGCACTCCTTGTCGGCGATCACGACCTTCACGCCGTCGGCGAGGATCGTCTTTTCGAGCGTCTTGCGGTACAGGTCGCGGTCGGCCGGGCTGAGCTTGATGACGGTCAGCGGGCTCGTCCCCTTCATCGCCCTCACGACCGACTCGATGTCCTGGATGAACGACTCGTTCCCGAGCAGGTCGACGTCGGTGCCGGGGTGTTCCTGGTGCCCGGTCATGGCCGTCGTGCCGTTCTCCAGGATGATGAACGTGATGTCCTGCCCGGCCTTGACCGCGTTGCTGATCGCGACCTGCCCGGAGTGGAAGAACGTGCCGTCGCCCATGAACACGAGCTGCTTGTTCGTGATGAACGGGTCGATGCCGCTGCCGGTGCCGGCCCCGAGCCCCATGCCGCTGTAGTTGTGCATGAGCTGTTCGGTCGGGGCAAACATCAGCATCGTGTAGCAGCCGGTGTCGCCGTGGGCGACGAGGTCGACGGCGTCGCGGCCGTGGGCCTTCTTCATGTACGCCGGGTCGGCCAAATCTAGGCGCAGTTGCAGCAGGGTGGCGGAGCTGTCCCGGTGCGGGCAGCCGGGGCAGAACGTCGGCGTGCGGGCGACCGGAGCCACCTGCCCGGCCAGCACGTTCAGCTTCGGCTTGCTGAGCTTGCGGAGCCGGTCCATCTCGGCCGTCAGCCGGCCGTTGCGGAGGTGCTCGGGGATCTCCTCGGCCGACTTGATGAGCGGGATGAGGATCTTGGCCAGGTTCGACACGTTCAGCCCGCGGACTTCCGGGACGCCCTCCGCCCGGACGCCCGGGGCGGACGGGAACTGCTTGCCGTACAGCCGCCCGGCCAGGGCGGCCGCCTCGTCCGGCGGCAACTGGCGGAACGCGGCGTCCCGGATGTTCTTCTCCAGGAAGCTCCGCCGCTCCTCAATGACGACCATCTTCTGGCAGGTCTTGGCGAACTCGGCGACGAGCTCGACGTCGACCGGGTAGCTCATCCCCATCCGCAGGATCGGGAACTGCCCGGAGAGGCCGAGGTCCGTCAGCACGTGCTGGAGGTACGGGCCGGCCATGCCGGTCACGATGAAGCCCAAGGGTGCTGAGTGCTGAGTGCTGAGTGCTGAGTTGAAGGCGGGGAGGATCTTGTTCAGGCCGAGCTCGCGGGCCCGGACGATCGTCTTGGCGAAGCGCTCGGGGAACAGGAGCTCGCGCTGCCACGTGCGGGGCGGGAGGAGGACCTTGCCGAGGTCGACGTTGGCGGTCTCGAGGGCGACGCGGTGCTTGATGTTGATGTCGGGGAACGCGTTCGGCCGGCACTCGACGCTGCCGCCGCCGTCGGCCTGGGCCGTCGTGACGACGTACCCGATGAACATCTGGGCCGCCTGGCTGAGCTTGAAGCACAGGTCGATCCAGTCCTTCGTCTCCTGGATCGTGCCCGGCTCGACGACCGGCATGCGGAGGTGCTCGAACAGGAACCGGCTGTCGGCCGGCACCTGGGTGCTGTCGCACCACGGGTCGTCGCCGGCGATGACGACGGCCCCGCCGTCGGGGTGGGCCCCGGCGAGGTTGCCGAGGGCGAGGGCGTCGGCGGCGACGTGGACGCCGACCGACTTCATCGCGATCAGCCCGCGGGCCGGCAGCATCTGGGAGCCGTTGAGCGCCGCCGCCCCGAGGGCCTCGTTGTTGGCTTGGAAGGCGCGGACGCCGTGCTTCTTGAGCACGTCCTGGATGTCGCCGAGGACGTCGAAGAAGCCGGCCACCGGCGACCCGGGGTACCCGGTGTACAGGTGGACGCCGCCCTCGACCTCGAGGGCACCCTTGATCAGGATTTCGTTGCCGGTGAACACTTCACGCCCGGCGGACGTGTGGAAGCGCGGATCTACACCCATCTCGGGTCGTTCCTTCCGGGCGAGGGAAGAAGGGCCGGGGGAGGGGGGAAGCGCTTGGCACTCAGCACTTCTTCCTCCCCCTGCGCTCCGTCGTCGGCGTGGCTTACGGCAGGGCGGGCCGAGGGGGCCGCGCCGGGGTTGCCGCAGGAGACGCCGGGTTGTTCGCCCTGAGCAGGGGGACTCTTCGGGCCGGCCGGGAAGCGCGAAGGCTTAATAGGCCGGCCGGCCCGTTCGGTTACTACTGTCGCGGGCGCCGCATGTTCGGCGGATTCCCGTGACGCCAAGCTCCGACCTCGGGCCGACGGCCTGCGGAGCGTCCCCTAGGTTACCACGACGCGACCCGGAAACGCGAGTGACTGCCGGTTCACGTTAAGCCTCGCTCCACGTAGCGGAAATCAGTTTCAACGCCATTTTTCGGCGTAGGCTTAGTGCGTAAAGCCGCTTACGGAGTGGCCGCTGTTATCTCCGCTTCCGGCCGACGTCGTGATCAAAGTACCGGATTAGCGAGGCTGTTCGCTTGCGTCCCGGGTTGCACGCGCAATAAAACATAATCCCGGCCCTCCCAGCGGCAGTTGTATCGTGGCAGCAGCGACGGACCTTCGCAGCTCAAAACGAGCGTCCCCTGTCCTTGTTGCGATCGGAAACAGTGGCGAGTCGTCAGGTGGCGAAGCGAATGCAACTGGAGAAATCGCCGGATTTCCTTCCGGGTTTTCTGCCAAAATGGTAACGTCGGGCCGCACCGGGGTTCGTGACCAAGTCGGGAATGCATGGCGGCGACGGACACACGTCTGCCGAAGCCCGACGACACCCTGCGGCTGAGCCAAGGCGCACCTCGGGCCCGAGGGACGAACGGTTTGAAGACTCAGCTCCCACGTCCGGAAACGCAACGGCCCGGAACGGGGCTGTCCGAGGCCGCGCGCGCGGAACTGACGCCGCGGATCGACGGCACCGCCGCTCACGACGCGGTCGCGCCCGCCT
>JAQGHJ010000942.1 GCA_028288905.1 Phycisphaerales bacterium
GGTGCGAGGTCGTGTGCCTGGACATCTCCGCGTCCGAGCCGCGGGAGGTGTGGAAGACGGACATGATGAAGACGCTCGGCGTCTTCCCGCACAACATGACGGCCGCCGCCCCGGTCGCGTACGGGGACTACATCTACGTCACGACCGGCAACGGCGTCGACGACACGCACAAGAACGTCGTCGCCCCCAAGGCCCCTGGCATCGTCTGCTTCGACAAGAACACCGGGAAGGTGGTCTGGAGCGACAACCCGGCCGGCGACCAGGTGCTGCACGGGCAGTGGTCGAGCGTGGCCGTGACCGAGGTGAAGCGGCCGGACGGGACGGTCCAGCCGCTGGTGATCGCCCCGCTCGGGGACGGGTGGGTGTACGGGTACGACGCCAAGACCGGCAAGCAGGTCTGGAAGTTCGACAGCAACCCGAAGGACGCGATCTACCCGCAGACCCGGAACGAGCTGATCGCGACCCCGGTGATCTACGAGAACAAGATGTACATCGCCAACGGGCAGGACCCGGAGCACGGGACCGGGTACGCCCACTACTGGTGCGTGGACATCACCAAGACCGGCGACGTCAGCGTCGAGCTGCCGCCGGAGGGCGGGCAGGGCGGGGCCCCGGGCGCGCCGGGGACCGAGCTGGTGAAGCTGGCCGGGCAGGCCCCGAGCCGCAAGGGCAAGCCGAACCCGAACAGCGCGGTCGTGTGGCACTACTTCTCGGTCGACGAGAACAAGGACGGGAAGATCCAGGAGACCGAGCGGTTCCACCGGAGCATCAGCACGGCCGCGATCGCCGACGGGCTGTGCTACGTCCCGGACTTCAGCGGGTACTTGCACTGCTTCGACGCGAACACCGGCAAGGTGTACTGGGTGGCCGACCTGGAGGCGGACGTGTGGGGGTCACCGCTGCTGTGCGACGGCAAGGTGTACGTCGGGGACGGGGACGGGGACGTGCACATCTTCGCGACCGGCAAGGAGAAGAAGGAGCTCGGCGTGCAGAAGATGCCGGCCGCCGTGTACGGCACGCCGGTGATGGCCAACGGCACGCTGTACGTGCTGAGCATGCACGAGCTCGTGGCGGTGCAGCAGAAGAAGTGAAGGCGGGCGGCGGCGGAGCGGTAGGCAGGCGGACGGCGGGACGACCGGCACCTATCCCGTCCACCCGGCCCGCGCGGGTGCCCCGAACGCCCGGTCCGGCTCCCCCTTCCCCTTCGGGAGAGGGCGGGGGTGAGGGTGAAGGGCTGATGGGTCGGTGCTCGCGCCGCCTCCCCTGCGAGATCTAGGTGGCCGTTCCGCCGAACGCGCCCGTCCTCACCCCGGAGGCAGAGAGGGCTCGAACCTCCGGCCCCCCCCGGGTGCTGAGATTGACGGTACCCGCTTTGCGAAGAGGGCAAGCGGCCACGCTGACCGGCTCGACCTGTCAAAACCCCGCACCCCCACCCGCTCTGGTCGAGAGCGGGTGTGGCCCGGCCGGCGGTTCGCGGCGGCCTCGCCCAACTCGGCATCCTTCAAAAGCCCTGTCTGGTTGCGACGCATCGTTGGTCGCACGATAAACTGTTCCCGCACCTGTTCGGTTTCGCGAGGGCTGGCGAGTTGCCGAGTAGGGTCCGCACCGCGGACCGTCCGCCCGTCCCGACAACCCTGGTCCGCGGTGCGGACCCTACCTTTCGACCCTTATGCCACCCACCGCCACCGCCCCGACGACGCCCGCCGCCCCCGCAACCGGCTCCGCCGTTCCCGCCTCGATCGAGGCGAAGGCCAAGAAGGCCCGCGAGGCCCTCGACGCCCACGTCCGGGAGATCGTCGGGTGGCACTTCAACCCCGACACCGGCTGCCCGTTCTGGCTCGCCAAGCAAACGGAGTGGAAGCTCGACGTCCGCAAGGAGGTCGGCTCCTACGACGACCTCAAGAAGCTCCCCCACTTCGAGGACGACTGGCTCCGCGGCGGCCCCGTCCGCCGTTGGCTCCCCCGCGGGCTCGAGGGCAAGCCGGTGTACGTGTTCGAGACCGGCGGCTCCACCGGCGTCCCCAAGAGCCGGCTCCAGGTCGACGACTGGAAGATCGACTACGAGAACTTCAGCACGACGCTGAGCGACAAGACGTTCCCGAAGGGGTCCGACTGGCTCATGCTCGGGCCGAGCGGCCCCCGACGGCTGCGGCTGGCGATCGAGCACCTGGCCCAGGTCCGCGGCGGCATCGCGTTCAGCGTCGACCTCGACCCCCGCTGGGTCGTCAAGTGCCTCAAGCGCGGCGAGATGCAGGAGGGCAACCTGTACAAGCAACATTGCGTCGACCAGGCCCTGACCATCCCGCGGGCCAACCCGAACATCAAGTGCATGTTCACGACGCCGAAGCTGCTCGAGGCGCTGTGCGAGAAGATCGACATCGTCCGGTACGGCATCACCGGCATCTTCTGCGGCGGCACCGAGCTCACCCCCCAGTTCCACCGGTTCGTGCGCGAGGAGTTGGCCCCCGGGGCCGACTTCATCCCGACGTACGGCAACACGCTGATGGGGCTGGCCACGCACAAGCCATTCGACCCGAAGGACAACTACGAGATCATCTACCACGCCCCGCAGCCGCGGGCCGTGACCGAGGTGGTGAACCCGACGAACGCCGAAGAGAAAGTGCCGTACGGCGGCGTCGGCCGGGTGATGCTGACGACGCTGACGAAGGAGACGTTCATCCCCCGGTTCCTGGAGCGGGACCAGGCGATCCGCCGCCCGCCGTGCGACCCGTACCCGTGGGACGGGACGGGGAACGTGCAGCCGTTCCAGCAGCTGGGGGTGAGCGTGGTGGAGGGGGTGTACTGAGGCCCATCGGCCGGCCCGAATTCTAGCCATGAGTTACCGCGACATGATCTGTTTGATCGAAATGGGCGGTTCTCGTCAACTGACTGATTCGCGGGCGGTGACGGGGGCCGGCAGTGGCGGAAGCGACAAGAAACGAGCAACTGGTCCAACCACTAAACGACGACGGGTTTCGCTCTAAAGTTCTCACGGCTCAATCAAGGAATACGTCATGGCGGAAGAGAGCCCATTCGTTACTCGTGCTGAAATGCAGGCAGCTGCCACTGAGGAAGCCAAAAAGGCTCTCCGGAAGCAGATTGTCGCGCTCGCTTTGATCATCGGCATTCCGAATGTCGGCGCGTTGGTCGCCATGTATTTCGGAGTTTTGAGCTGGGGCATCGCGCGAGCGAACGAACAAATGGATCAACGACTAAAGGAGCTAGTAACCGCCGAGATCAACAAGCAGACGGTTTCAATTATCAAGCAGGTGACCGACGCCGAGTCTGAAGTTCGAGCGCTACGCGAGAAAGCGACTACTGCCCGCGACGAAGTCTCAAAACTTGGTGCCGACGTGGTTCGTGCCCGCAAAGATCTCGAGCAGGCCGAAAGCGGCGTAAATGAGGTGAAAAAAGCAATTGCAGCTATTAATCAAACCGGGACGGCGAAGACGGCAGCCTTCATAAAAGAAGTTGACGCGGCAAGGGAATCCCATCCCGAAGCGGCCAACATTATACAACTGACGAATCGGATCAAGCTGATCAACGAAGATCTGGGTACTACAATAAACAAGGCAAAGGCAGCTAACGGCTTGCTAAATGATTTCATAAGAGCCTATAAGGACAAGGCGGGAATACCGGATTCTTTGGCCACCGATAGCAGGTCGGCAGCAGATACGCTGCTCGCGTTAGAAGGCGAGCGAGCCAAACGCCCGCAATTCCTGCCCACAAGCAGACCAGCGCCTGGCGAGTGATCTTAACAACCGTTTACGGCTATGGCTTGCAGCCAGTTGATTGAATTCTCAAAGATCGTCAATTCGGAAAAATGAGAGGTTGAGATGATCCTGTAGTTCACCCGAGATGGAGGCTTGCGGGAGAGGGCATGTAGTGCGAGTCGCCGGCAATTGCCATCTTTTAACAAATAAGACGAGCCGGTGTAGCGAGAGTCTGA
>JAQGHJ010000961.1 GCA_028288905.1 Phycisphaerales bacterium
TGAACCTGGCCGAGAGCACCCCGGGCACGGCGGTCAACGTGGTGACGCCGCTGGCCGCCCCGACCACGCTCGCCGCAACCAGCCCGACGGCCACGAGCGTCCACCTGACCTGGGCGAACGTGTCGGCCGCCGCGACGAACGTGGCGATCGAGCGGTCGGACGGCGCCGGCATCACCTGGGGCACCCCGGTGACGGTGGCCGCGTCGGCCACCGACTGGACGGACAGCACGGTCGCCGAGGGGACGGCGTACACGTACCGGATCCACGCGACCAAGACGGGCAACAGTTCGGTGCAGGCCCTGACGGCGGCCGCGTCGGTGACGACGCTGCCGGCCGCCCCGACGACGCTGACGGCGACCGAGTTTTCGGCCACCACGATCGACCTGGCCTGGGTCGACCAGTCCGGGCACGAGACCGGGTACGTGGTCGAGCGGTCGGAGGACGGCGGGGCGTACGCCGCGATCGGCGGCACGCTGGCCGCCGGGACGACGAGCTACAGCGACGCGACGGCCCACGAGGGCGGGATGTTCGCCTACCTCGTGCACGCCGTCGGGACCGGCGGGAGCTCGACGACGGCGTCCGCCGGCATCACCACCACCCCCGCCGCCCCGACCGGCGTCGCCGCCACGGCGCTGACGGCCACCCGGGTCGACCTGGGCTGGACGGACGCGTCGAACGGCGAGACCGGGTACGTCCTGGAGCGGTCGACGGACAACAGCAACTGGTCGGCCCTGACGACGCTCGCCCCCGGGGCGACGACGTACACCGACACGGTCGGCGAGGCGTCGACCCACTACTACCGCGTGAAGGCGGTGCGGGACGCGGCCGCGTCGGCCTGGGCGACCACCGCGGCGGCCACCACCGTCCCGGCCGCCCCGACCACGCTGGCCGCCAGCGTCCCGCCGGGGGCCCCGAAGGTGAACCTGACCTGGGCGGACAACTCCGGCGGTGAGACCGGGTACGAGGTCGAGCGGTCGGCCGACGCCGGAGCGAACTGGGTCCTGGTGACGACGACGGCCGCCAACGCGACCGCGTACGCCGACGCCTCGGTGGTCGAGGGGATGATGTACAAGTTCCGGGTCCGGGCGACGAGCTCGGCCGGGGCGAGCGACTGGTCGGCGACGGCCGACGCGAGCACGCTGCCCGAGGCCCCGACCGCCCTGGCGGTGACGGCCGCGACCAGCGGGTCCGTCAGCCTGAGCTGGGCGGACAACTCGACCCACGAGGCCGGGTACCGGGTCGAGCGGTCGATCGGCGGGACGACGTGGGCGACGGTGGCGAACCCCGCCGCCGACGCCACGACCTTCACCGACCCGACGGCCGCCGAGGGCACGACGTACCAGTACCGGGTCCGGGCGGTCACCCCGGGCGTGGTCGGGACCCCGAGCCTGACCGTGTCCGCGGCCACCCCGCTGCAGGCCCCGTCCGGGTTCGCGGCGACCGTCGCCAGCCCGACGCGGGTCAACCTGAGCTGGGCGGACAACTCCGCCCTCGAGAGCAACTACAAGGTCGAGCGGTCGACCGACGGCGGGTCGACGTTCGCCCCCCTGGCGACCGTGCCGATGAACGGCACGTCGTACGCCGACGCGGCGGCCAGCCCGGGCGCCACGTACGTCTACCGGGTGCGGGCGACGAAGGCGAGCGGGACCGTGTTGAGCGACTGGGCGACGAGCACGGCCCAGACGACCCCGCCGACCGACCCGACGGGCGTGACGGCGACCCCGGTCGCCGCCAACCAGGTGACCGTCACCTGGGCGGACGCGGCCGGCGAGACGGCGTACACGGTGGAGCGGTCGGGCGACAACGGCACGACCTGGTCGGTCCGGGCGACGAACGTGGCCGCCAACGCCACCTCGTACGCCGACACCGGCACGGTCGAGAACCACGAGTACCTGTACCGGGTAAAGGCGACGAACGGGGCCTTGGCGTCGGCGTACGCGGCGGCCGCGGCCGTCACCACGCTGCCGGCCACCCCGACCGGCTTGGCCGCGATCACCGAGGCGTCGGACACGATCAACCTGAGCTGGGTGGATCAGTCGGCCGTCGAGACCGGGTACAAGGTCGAGCGGCGGGTGCAGGGCGCCCCGGACAACACCTGGGCCGAGATCGTCGTCCTCCCGGCCGGCAGCACGTCGTACGCCGACGTGACCGGCGACGAGAGCACCGCGTACGAGTACCGGGTGCGGGCGACGACCGGCGGGCGGAACTCGGCGTACAGCTTCTCGGGCATGGCGACGACGCTGCCGGTCGCCGTCACCGGGCTGACCCTGGTCGGCACGACGGCGACGACGGCCCAACTGAGCTGGACGAACCCGACGGCCGCCCCGACGCTCGTCGTCGAGCGGTCGGACGACGGCGGGAACACGTTCGCCGCGGTCCACCAGGTCGGCCAGCACGCGACCGGGTACACCGACACCGGGCTGACGACCGGGGCGTCGTACGTGTACCGCGTCCGGGCGTACAACGGCGACGCCGGGTTCAGCGACCCGAGCAACACGGTCGTGGTCGTGCCGGCCTGAGCCTGAGCACGGGCGTAGGCACGAGCCGCGGGACGTGTGAGAAGTGAA
>JAQGHJ010000964.1 GCA_028288905.1 Phycisphaerales bacterium
GCCATCAGGTACACGCCGGCCGGCTGCGGGTCGGGCACGACCAGCGTGAAGAACTGAGGCTGGATCAGGAACATCACCACGGACATTTGCTCAGCTCTGGACGGGGCGGACGACGGTGGGTGACGCCGGCCGGACGACGATTCCGCCGGGCGCGCCCGGCGTCACCTCTACCGGCTCGGACTCGGCCGACTCGCCGTACTGGTTGTAGGCGGAGACGGTGTACGAATAGGTGACGCCGTTCGTCAGGTCGTCGTCTAGGAACTTCGGGTCCGGCCCGTCGTAGACGAGCACCCCGTCTCTGCGGATGCGGTATCCGGTCGGTGCTGACACGGTCGGCTCTCCTTCCTCGGGGCCATCGCTGACCATCAGGGTGTGCTCGTCACCGGCCTTCGCCCGCAGCAGCCGAACGCTCGGCACGGCGGGCGGCCTGCCGAAGAGGATCGGGATGAGCAGCGACAGCAGCATGACTTCACGCCTGGGTCGGGCCGGACGGGGCGACGACGACTATCAACACCGCGTGCCGGTCCCCGCCGCGGGCGGTCACCGCTCGGGCGCTCGGCGTCGGCGTCGGCGGGACGCTCCCGGCGAACAGGCGGCGCGCGAAGTAACGCGGGGCGAAGTAGGCAGACGGGGCGTACGCCATGGGGTACCGGGTCAGTCTGCGGCCGCGACGCTGACGAGCACCGCGAGCCCGTCGCCGGCCCTGACAATCAGGGCTTGGACCGACGGCACCCGTGGTGGCCCGAACACGTTGCCGAACACGTTTCCGAAGATGTTGCCGAACACGCCCATCTCGCACCTCCGCAGCAGGTTCCCCGTCGGCTCCCTTCCCCTTTGGGGCCGTGCCGTCGCTCTAGGCGGGTCACGTCAGCCCGAGGCGGGCTTTGAGGGCCGCGACGCTCTCGGCCGGCATCCCCCGATCTCGCAGCCGCTCCAGCCCGCGGGCGATGCGCCGGGACACGGCCGGTTGCGTGATGTTCAGCTCAGCGGCAACGTCCACTTGGGGCATGACCGTGTGTCCCCTGCCCATCCGGGCCAGCATGGCCTCCCGCTGGCGGGCCGTCAGCTTGGCGAGCCACGCCGGGGACGCAGAAGGTTCGGCAGCGATCACAGCACATCCCTCTATAGTTGGTGCCACCACTATGCCGTTATTACATTTCGGCATCGGCGCGGACGCGGGCGGTGAACGCGTGCTCGCACGCGGGGCACATGTCGTGGCCGACGACCCGCAGTTCGGGGCAGGCGTAGCCGGGGCCGACCAGGAACCCGCCGCCGCACCCGGGCAGCGTCGGCGTCTTCGGCTTCCGCCGCCGCTTCCGGCGGAGGGACAGCCCCATCGCCACCGCCTCGGCCGCGTCGCGGGGCGGCGTCACCTCGGGCTCGTCGGGCCGGTCCTCGTAGAGCTCGTGATATGTGATCCGGGCCACGAGCTCGGCCTCACACCACGCAGGCAGTGCGAGGGCAAGGGCGGCGGGTTCCCCCCACCCGACCGACACCCGGCCGGCGATCGCGTCCCGGAGCAGGACGTCCGAGTCCGCCGACCCGCACAACGCTTGGGCCAGCCAGTTCGCGAACGGGCGGACCTGCCGGTGGGCCCGGGCGGTCTCGACGGCTTGGACCAGGGCGTCGTCGTCCAGGTCGTCCAGCGCCACCTGCCGCGACGGCACGGCCGCCGGGGCGTCGAGGATGCGGGACAGCTCGGCCGCCCGCTCGGCCGCGGTCAGGGTCCCGACCGCTCGGCCGCCGTAGCCGCTGGCGGTCAGGTCGATCGGGGCGGCCCCGGTTCCGGCTCGGCGGGCAAGTTTGGCTCGTCCCATCAGGTCGCTCCGTCGCTTGGCGATGTAAAGTCACTCGCGGGTGCAGACTGTTCCCACTGGTATCTGCCTTCCGGGAGGGCCAGGAAGGACCCACGGCACGCCCCACGGCTGGGGGTGGCCCCGCCGGGGTCATCAAGCCCGCTGTGATGGCTCGGGGAAGTTGATCCTCGCGTCCGGCCCGAAGTGTTCCCTCGCGGCGTGGTCGTACGCCACGGCGGCGGCCACTTCGCTGCGGAACGTGCCGAGGTGGACCGTCCGTTGGTTCACCCGGATGTCGGCCTTCCACGTCCCCTGACGGCGGTAGAGGGAGACGCCCTTGAACTCGCTCGACGTCTTCCGGGTCCGACTCTTCCTCGCCCGGCCCGGCGTCGGGTCCGACCTCGGCACGCGACGCAGGTTCGCCCGCGTACAGTTGAGCATGTCGCCGTCCAGGTACTCGACGCGCTCGTCTTGGGCCGCCCTGAGTACGAACCGCCCGAGCATGAGGGTGCGGAACCGGCCGTCACGGTAGTACTGGCGGTGGGCGAACCCAGCGGACAATCCACGGGTGGGCCGTGCGTAGGACCAAAGGAACCGGCCGACCCGCTCCGCGTCGGAGGCGTCGATGAGCGCGTGGCCGGTGTTCAGCGGGACACGGAACACATTCGGCCGTCCCGGCTCCGGGCGGGGCTTGCGGTCCGGCGTCACCGGCCGGCGATGGGGCGGAGGCACGTCGGGGTATAGGGCGGATTCGCTCATGGAATCCTCCGTTGAAGCGGTTGGTCCGTTCCGGGGCTAATTGACGTCACCACGCCTGACGCTGGAGGGCCGGGAAGTTGAGCCGGGCGTGGTCTCCGAAGTAGTGGGCCGCGGCCTCGTCGTACTCGCGGGCGGCCCGCTCCTCGTCCTTGAACCGGCCAAGCGTCATCTGGCGGCCGTCGATCCGGATGCTGGCCCGCCACCTCTGCCTTGCCTTCTCCAGGGACACGCCCTTGAACCTGGAGGTCGTTAGCTTCCGCTTCCTGCTGCGGCGGATTCGCTCCGAGTTGGTCTGGACCACCAGGTTCTCCCGGCGGCAGTTGGTGTGGTCGTCGTCCCTGTAGCCGACCTGAAGGGTTGGGTCCGTCACGCCCGCCACGAGCCGGGCGAGAGCCAGCGGTTCCTGCCCCCTGCGGAGGCTGGCGCAGACGTAGGGCTTCTTGCCACTGCTAGCTTGGGACAGGACCCAAGTGGTCCCACTGACGCGGTCTGCGTCGGCCGCGTCGATGACGGCGGTCTGGCCGTTGTGGAGGGGCAGGATGTACGCGGCCGGCAGCGTCGGGTGGGGGTAGGGTTCGCGGACGAGGGGTTGGAAGCGTGGCATGGGGCGGTCCTCTCGGTGAAGGCATTGGAGTCACGGTGCGGTGATGGCGGTGCGGGCTACGCCTTGGGCTCGGCCGGCTGGTCGTCGCCGTTCCCCAGGTCCATGTCGCTGAGCACGTCGGCCAGTTGTGACCCGGGCTTCGGGGTCAGGAAGAGCGTGTACCCGCCCGTCGGGCCGCCGTCGTAGGTGTCGGGGTTGAACTCGGCGGCCTTCCCAGCGATGGCCCGGATCAGGCCGTCGCTCGCGCCGACCCGGTCGCGGGCGGTGCTGATGGCGTCGCGGACCCGGGCGGCTGACTCCTCGTCGGCCACGACCAGTGCCCCGACGACGGACGGGTGCGCGAGCATGGTGCCGAGGGCGTCGGCCGCCCGGTGGACGGCGGCGATCGCGGCGTCGAGGTCGTAGTGGACGGGGCCGGCCTGGTCGGCGTCCGGCCGGCCCGGGTGGTTGATGGCGGCGTGGTCGATGGGGTCGGTGGCGAAGTCGCCGGTGCTCTGGTCTACGGTCATCGTGGCTCCTGGGGCGTCGCCCCGGTTGGTGGTGGCGAACTCGTTCACGGCGTTCTCGATGGGGGACAGGGGCATGGTCACGGTGCTTTCTGCGATGGTTGAGTAACAGTCAGTGCGTAACAGCCGTTGCACTGATACGGGGGTATCGCTCCTACACGCGCGGGCGTAGCTGCTTATGGGGGTGTTGCAGGGTGACGGTGTTACACCATCGCCGCGACCCGCTCACTGTCCCGGCGGTACTGCTCGGCCAGCGTGGCGAGCCCGATCCCGGTGAACACGCGGGTCGGGACGCCGTTCACCCGCCGCATCGTCTCTTCGACGTTCGGCAGGCGTCGGATGCGGTCGAAGAAGGCGGTGCGGTCGAGGGCGTCCGTGCCCTTCGCGTACTCCTGGTACGCCGTCCAAGCGTCGGCCCGGGTCAGGGTGCAGTGGTCGCCGAGCACGAGCCGCTCGGCGACGAACTCGCCCATGTCGTCCTGCTGGTCCTGGTACAGGGTCGTTGCCAGCAGGACCGGCTCGGGCGTCTGCATCCCGCCCGCCTGCCAGTCCAGGCACCCGCGGACGCACCAGTTCAAGATGCCGGCCCGCTCGGCCTGGAGCTTGGGCAGCAGTTGCGGGTCCCGCTCGGCCTTCGGGATGGTGACCGTGAACGGGATCAGCCGGACCCGTCGCCACACGGCGTTGGTCGTTTCCCTGATCACGGGGCGGTTGTTCGTGACCATCACGAGCTTGTGGGTCCGCGGGAACTCGAAGAAGTCCTGCCGCATGAACCGGGCGGTGATCGTCGCGTCGCCGGTCAGCCGCTTCACGAGCTGGATGCGGAGCTTGGCCCCCTCCTCCGTCTCGCTCGCCACCACCATCCGCTTGCCGCACAGGCCGGCGACTTCGGTCGGGTGCTCGGACCCCATGGCGCGGGCGGTGAGCAGGCTGTCGGGGGCGATGCCGGCGTAGTCGCCCATCAGTCCGGACAGCGTGTCGAAAAACACCGACTTGCCGTTGGCCCCGCCGCCCCAGGGAATCCAAAGTTCCTGAACGGTCGCATCCCCCGTCAGGCATAGCCCGGCCAGCCGGCGGAGGTAGGCGACCATGTCATGGTCGTCGTCCATGATCCGGGACATGAACCGGTCCCATAGCGGGCAGGCCGCGGCAGCGTCGTACGTGACCGGCGCGAGCTTGGTCAGCAGGCGGTCCGGGCCGTGCGGCATTAGCTTCCCGGTCCGCAGGTCGACGGTCCCGTTCATCACGTTCAGGTGGAACGGGTCCCGGTCGAAGTCCCGGGCTGCGACCGGGATGCCGGTCTGGGTCTGCGCCAGCTTCATGGCGGCCGCGATTCCCGCCGCCCGCTCAGAGTCGACCGCGTGCTTGAACGCGGCCTTGTGGTCGAGCCCTTCGGGGGGCTCGGCGACGAAGTCCCACGTGCGACGTGCCACCCGCTTGGCCGCCCGTGTGACCACGCCGGTCTCGTCGGGGACGTAGCGGCCTTCCGCTTCCGCGTACGTCATCCACGCGCCGCTGCTGACGTTGAACCGCGCACGTCCGGCCAGCTCGGTCACGAGCTGCTCGGCGTTCGCCTGCTGAGAGAGTCGGTCCGGCTCCCACCCGTCCGGGTCCGGACAGTCCGGCGTTTCGTCGGGCGGCGGGGCGGCGAGGGCGGTGCGGGTGTCGGAGGTGGGAGACCACTCGTCGGCGTCGTCGGCCAGCGCGACCAGCCCGGCCGGCGTCCCGCCAGCGGCGAGCCAGTCCGACACGTCGCCCTTGGGCGGTAGCCCCGGCAGGGCGAGCACCCGGACGGACGCGGCCCGGCCGGCGCACGACCGGGCGACGTCGGCGGCGTGGGCCCGGCCCGGGTCGTCGTTGTCCGGCAGGACGCACACCCGACGGCCGGCGAGGTATTCGCCGAACTCCCGCGGCCACTTCCCCGCACCCATCGGGTTACACGTGGCAACCAACCCCGCCCGCCGGAGGGCATCGACGTCCTTTTCGCCCTCCGGCACGAACGCCCACGCCTCGGGGTCGGCGTCGAGCAGTTCGGGCAGGCGGAACGGCACCCGGCGGACGCCGTCGAGCTTCCAGACCCACCCGCCCGACCCGTCCGGCCGCCGCTGGCGAAAGCCCTTCGGGTCGAACCGGACGGCCTCGAACAACAGCTCGCCCGCCTCATCGACGTACGGGTACCGGGCCGCGATCCGGCCGGGGCCTTTCGGCTTGGCGGGCTTCGACTTGGCCGCGTCGTCGTGCATGAACAGGTCCTTCGGCTTCAGTCCGGCCGCGGCGACGATGGCCGAGAACCCGCACTTGGCGTGGCAGTTCACTAGCGCCCGCCCGTCGTCCCCTTGGGCGACGGAAAGGCTTTGGTGACGGTCCTCGTGGGCGGGACAGCGGGCCATCCACTTCCCGCCCCCGACGTCCTTTACGTCATCCAGGCGGTCGAGCAGGTTTCGGACGGGGTCGGTGGTCATTGGGTCACCTCCGCGGGCTTGGGCCTCGGCCGCCGCCACAGCCGGCCGTCGCCGGGCTTGGCGGTCGCGACCCAGACGATGAACCCGTCCCGCTGGCGGCCGGAGTCCACGATGAACGCGCCTTCCTGAAGTTCGGTGCACCGCGGTGCCATCGAGTAGCGACACGACCCGTCGTCCGGATCTTTGCCGCGGACGGCCGCGTACCAATTGCCTAGCTCGCGGTTCGTCACCCCGCGGTCTCCGGAGTCCCGGATCATCCGCAGGGCCTGCGTCCGCAGCAGCGGGGCGGTCGCCGCGATGCGGTTGGCCGCGGCCAGCTCGGCACGGGTGGCGTCCGCGTGGACGGGTACGCCGCAGGTCCATGCGTCGTCGTCGCTATCGGTGTCGAACAGGGTGGGATCACTCATGGGTGCCCCCGATCCCACCGACGCGGGTGAGGTGGGTGCCGGTCAGGCGAGCAAACTCCTCGACGGCTTGGTCGGCGATCCTGGCGCTTGGACTGACGCGGTCCAGTTCGGCGGTCAAAGCGGCAACGCTGGGGCACCGCCCGCGGCCGCAGTACCGGCGGCGGGCAACCGTGTAACGGGCGATCACAGCCCCGACGGGGCCGGGGAAGGCGGCGAGCCGACGTTCCTCGCTAGGCGTGAAAGGGGACACGTGAAGGTTGACGCTAGAAGAAGCAGTTGCTTCCGGGTACAATGCGAGCGACAAGTTCGGTCCTCCGCAACGCCTCGGGTTGGCCCCCGGGGCGTTGCAACGTATAGGGGTCGTCCGGGCGGCACATGCCGACCGGCGGATAGCTGTGGTCATCCGGCCAAAAGCCGGCGAACGGACTGCTCGCGGACCACCGCCCATCGGACGCGGGACGGGCATCCGGCGAGCAGCCAGGCCCGAAGTTCAGAACGCGACCACCGGGGGCATCTATCGCCCATCTCGGCAGGTGCCGGCAGCGAGCCGGCTGCGTTCATCGAATGAATCTTGCTGACCGAGACAGACAGGAACCGGGCGGCGGCGGAGGGGTCGAGCCCTTCGGCGTCGGCGGACTCCAACCGCTCCAAGGCCGCGGTGAGCCGGGAAAGGACGTCGGGCAAAGCTTGAGCAGTCGGGTCAGGCACTCACCGCCTCCCGGCGACCAGCGCCCGCGTTAGCTTCCGACCGCGACAACAGAGCGTCTCGGACGGCCGCGACGTTGAGGAGAAGCCGCCGGCCGACCTTCAGGGAAGGAACTCGATCAGCCATCGCTTCGCTACGTAGCCACGCCACGGGCACGCCGAGCCGCGTGGCGGCGATTCCGACCGCGACGAAGGGTTCGGTCGTGCTGTTCTCCGCGTGCATGACCCACGTTTAGCACGGAAAAAACAGGGCGGAAGTGGGATTTAGACGTTTCGGATTTGAATGGTGATATGAGGATTTGAAAGGCTATTTGAAAGTGGATTTGCGGATTTCCAGAAGCGCCCTCTTCGCTGCCTCACGGTGCTTGTCGATCGTGCTTTGAGCGACGACCGCGTTGAGGATTCTCTCGACGTTCGGGATGGGGTATTTGTAATGTTGCCCTCCGCGGCCAGCTTTAGGCACCTTGGCGGCGTCTATGTACCTGTCCAACGCTCCGTCGCTCAAGTTCACGAGTTCGCGAAGGCGTGCTTTCGTGAGGCCATGCGCGCCTTCAACTGGTGCGGGCTTTTCAGGCTCGGTGGCCGGTCCCGCGGCAGCACCACCATGGTCGGACGGCGGCACGTTCGAACCGTTCGCGGCGGCGGTCGCCCGCATGGTCTGCAGCAGCAGATTCAGCCCGGTCCTTAGGGTGGCGAACACGCTGCTCGCCATGATGTCGATGTCCTCAAACCAGCCGTCGCGCACGTAGGTGAGCAGGTGCGAAAACTCATCTCGCAAAAACCGCCTCCGCTCATCATCCTCTGACTGGAGAAGCTCGGTACGCCGGCATATCGGCTCCTCATTGGGCAAGAAGAGCGTCCCGGCCTCCGGCCAGTCGGGAGGTGTGAGTTTTTGGCCCTGCAGGTCCAAGAGCCCAGGATTGGGGCGATGGACGACACGGCCGGTAGAGCGGCGCGGGATTGGGACGGCGTGCCGCTCGTGCAGCCAGTAGGTCCAGCGCATTACGAGATGGCCGGGCCCATCCCAATCTCCAGAGTCGAGCTTCCCTGAAGGTTCCGGCCGGAAGGCCCGCAACCCTCCGTGTTCGAATAGGGCGATCAGCCTGTCCGCAATCGGGTCTAAATGTGCTTCCCTCGCCTTCAGGTCTGCCCCGTAGAAGAACCCGTGTGGGGTGCTGATCTTTCCGTTCGTCTGCTCGAACGGGTGGCCCCAAGCGATGGCCCCTTTGATGAACTCGCGGGCGTCGGCGGTGTCGTGGACGCCGAATCCGTCCATCGTGGCGTGGTGCAGGCGCGGGAATTTGGAGCAGAGTTTATCGACGTCGGACGCTATGCGCTCGACCTCGTCGATGGCGTGATGTAGTGCAGCATTGCCTTCGGTCAGCTGCGGAAGGCCATTCGGGGCCGAGGGAGCCGGGAAGGTTGCCTTTGGCGACGTGAGGTCAAGCTTGGCTGGGGCGACTTCGCCGCCGAGCAGGTCGACAGCGCGATGATATTTCGGGTAAGGGCCAAACCGATCGTCTCCTTCCTCCTTCATCCGACGGATGCAGCAATTTCGCAGCTTGTCGAGCAGCGCCATCGCTGGCCGAGGACCCATGAGGTCGGTCCCCGGAGGGTCCGGAGCATCTATCAGATCCAACGGCCGAGCCATTCGAAAGTAGTGGTGAACCCAATCCGCTAGAACCTTGAGGTCGCTTTGACTTGGGGGATACTTCTTCGCAACGCTCGGCACCCTGTAGTAACGCTCGTCGAGGTCATTCAGGTAGAGCTCAACGGCTCGTTTCACGTAATAGGCCGTGATCCTCGCGCCATCGTACTTCGCCGCGATCTCTGACAGCCGGCGAGACACCTTTTGTTGCATTTCACGTGGAACCGACGCGTCGAAGACGTTGCCATTGATCGGAACACCGCTCAGAAACTTACATTGGTTGGACTCTCTCATCCTCAGTTCAAAACAATGGCTGTCCCATGTCTCACGACCCCATGGCGTGTCCATGATTCCCGCGGCGTTCAGTGGCGCGGACAGATCGTGCGACCAGTCCCAAAGCCGAGAGGTGAAGTCAAAGGCTTCCGCCCAATCATGCTGGCGTTCGTTCCCTTCTTCGTCCGTGAACGTTCGGGCCATGGTGCTACAGACCACCCACCCATCTGGCACCTGCTCCTCGCACACGAACGGCCAAGCGTCCGACCTCATCATGGCGTCGAATAGCCGAACGCTCACCAGCCGCCACGAAGTCCCCGGCGTGATGTTTGACACGCGGGAAGCCAATTCGGGTGCGAAGTTCTCGCCTGGCGTGTAGACCAGTTCTGCCGCCGGCGGCAGCCTAAGGCCGGTCGCCATCTCCTTCATCTTCTCGATGGCGACGACCGGGTTGTACTCATCCCAGCGGTGCGGTGAACAGATGAAGCCATCCGGATACCGCCGGCGTTCGAGTTGGTCGTGAAGGTAGTCCTGCAGCGTGTTCAGCGCAGCGGCGTACCGAATACGAGCGTCCGACATGGGTCACCTGTAGAAACGGGCGGGCCCGCCGGCGGCCGCGTCAGGTGACGCACGCGGAACGCCGGTAGGCTTTATCAGCGGGGATCAGCCGCTGGCCCGAGGTTTCATTCTAGCCGCACATCGACCGAACCAACGAAAGAACCTGCTGCCGTTGACGGGTCGTCAACCGGGGCAGCAGGTCGAGTAGGGCAGCGGTATAGGGGTCGGTACCGGCCGGGTCTGGCCCAGCAACTGGCCCAGCAGATTCCAGATGTGACGTATTTCCGGGGTAAACGGCCGATTGCCTATGGACTTTTAATCCGTAGGTTTTGGGTTCAAGTCCCAACGCACTCATTTCGCCCGTTCGCGGCGAAAGGCACACGAAAACCGAGCGTCCCACCGGCACCGGCTGCATAACGCGTGCGCGCGGCCGACGGCCACTCCGCACGTTCCTAACTACCGACCGCGTGTCCGCCGCCCGCTAGTCCCCCGAGCCCTTCTCCGTCTCCGAGGGAAGCCGCGCCCCGCCGGTGAGCTTCGACGCGCCGACCCCGATCGTGAACCCGACGATCGAGCTGACGAGCCCGACGACCTCGCCGCCCGTCAGGGCGCCGGCCAGGCCGAGGACGGTCACGGTCGAGATGACCATGCCCACGGTCAGCAGCGGGACGGCGACGTGGAACAGCAGCGGGAAGAACAGCTTGGAGTGGCTCGGCGGCTGGCACGCCATTTTGCCCCCGACGTACGCGATCACGCCGAACGCACAGACGGACCCGACGGTCCCGGCCCCGATGACCCAAGAGATCGCCTTCATCGCCTCGGGGGTGAGGCTCGGGCCCACGGACAAGGGGAAGGTTTGCATCCTGCCCACATTAGCCGACGGCTCGAAGCAAGTCCCTTAACTACGGCGGAGAGTTGAGCACCCGTCCCTTCCGGCGGCTCGCCGCGCGGTGGCGGTCACGCCCGGCCCGTCCTCACCCGCTCAATGATGTAAACGAACCCCATGACTCCAGCGCGAGCATCACGAACCTAGCCGGCATTTTGCCTTAGCGAGCACCCACGACGGAACCGACGGGCCGTCCGGCTGCACCCCGTCGACAGGCGGCCAATGACGATTTCATCTGGAAGGGGACCGGGTGGGGAAATGGAGCGGCCCCGCGATGACTCGCGGGGCCGCCGTAGACCAACTTGACACCAGTCGGTGTCACTCTTCCTAAGCGAGCGCGACGGGACTCGAACCCGCAACTTCCGGATCGACAGTCCGGTACTCTAACCAATTGAGCTACGCGCCCAACCCGCTAAGGGAGAGACAATTTAATCGCTTCTGGACGCGTGTCAAGCCGTGTCGATCGTGCGGGACGAAAACACGCCCGGCCGCCTCTCTGGGTACCCTTACGACGCCACTTTCCCGCGCGGAAGCGCCTGCGCGAGGTCGTTCGCCGCGGCCGCCGGCGTCAGCCGTCGATGCGGCACAAGATCACTTCTCGCGGGCAGTTCCACCGGAGCGGCAGGGTGTCCCCCGCGCCGCGGCTCACGAGCAGCATCGGTCCGACGGCGTCAGGTCCGGCAGGCTCGAACCGCAGGCCGGTCCACCGGTTCGCCCACGCGCCGGGGTAGAGCAGGCCGCCCCGCTCGGTGAGCACGCACTGGCCGCCGTGCAGGTGGCCGGCCAAGACGACGTCGACGCCGACGGCCGCGGCCGACCTGATCACGACAGGGTTGTGGGCACACAGCACGCGGAAGCACCCGTTCGGCGGGTCGAGCGGGTTAGCCGCCGGCGGCGGCTCGTTGAACCCTGCCGTAGCCTCGGATCGCCGCGCGGTCAGGCACAACCCGTCCGGGCGACACACGTCACCGTCGGGCAGCCAAACCCCGCCTTCGGACCGGACGACGGCCCGGACCCGCCCGACCCCGGGCCGCACGTCGTGGTTGCCGGGCAGGGCGTACACCGGCCCGACTGCCGCCAGGTCGCGGACGAGCCGTCCGAGGGCCGGCAGGGCGGCGCCGCGGTCGACGAGGTCGCCGCCGAGCACGACCGCGTCGGCCGCCGTCGCACGGGCGGCGGCGAGCAGTTCGCCGGCCACCCGCCGGGTCCACGGCCACCCTAGGTGCAGGTCGCTGGCGTACAGGATCGTTCGCGGCGATGGGTCTGACGGAAGCCCGTGGTCGACGCGCGGGCGGCGGGCGCGCACGCGTTCGACCCGAAGCAGCAGGTCGCCCGCGCCACCGACGGCGAATCGCGGGCGGTGGGGCCGTGTCGGTGGGTGGGCCGGTGACGGGATCGGCGACTGGAGCGGGGCCTCCCCGTCCCGTTCCCCGCCGTCCTCATCCCGGCGGCGGACGTCCTCGTACCAGACGCAGACAGCCAGGCACCCGAGGCACCACGCCCGCAGGACGCCCCGGCCGCCCAGCCCGCCGAAAAGCATGTGGGCGGCCAGCCGCATCACGACCGGGACCGCCAGCCGCGTTCCACCGGCCCGGACGAGCCACCGGCGGGCGTCGCGGAACGGGCGACGGCTGCCGTCGAGCGGGGCCGGGAACAAGAACAGCATCTGGACCTCGGCCGCGTAAAACGCGACGACGGCCCCAGCGGTGGCGACCGGCCACGGCAGCCCCGCCCAGATTGCGGCCGCGCCGGCCACCGCGGCGGCGGCGGACGCGGCGGAGTACTTGGTGAAGCCGAGCCGGTGGAAGGTGGCCGCCGACCCGCCGGCCGGGGCGAGTCCGGCGCGTACATCGCCCAGCGCCGCCGCCATCCAGCTGGCCCCGCCGGCGAATCCGCCCGCCCGGGCAGACCGTGCCAAGCCCGGCAGCGGGGAGCCGGGGCGGTCGTACATCGCCGCGGCCCGGGCGAGCAGGTCGCGGGCGGAGGGTCGGGGCGGGCGAGTTCCGTGGGCGGACGGAACGGCGGCGGGCGGCGGCCGTGCCGTGAGGGGGGCGGCGTCACGCACCGGCCCCCCCGCGGACGAAGCACCAGTTCACCCACGCCAGCCACGCGACGCCGTTCCCGAACACGAGCAGCCGGTGGAACAGCGTCTCGACCGGCCGGCACCGCGGGCGGTGGAACACGAACTCGTCGAAGCAGATCAGCGCCGCCGTGTACAGCACGACGACGAGGACCGGCACGAGCAGCACCCCCGGCCGGGGCAGCACGGACGCGGCCGCCATCAGCCCGAACAGCGGCAGCCCACCGGTCGCCAGCGCCAGCAGGTGGCTGCGGTGCTCCCGCGGACCGACGGTGACGAACGCCCGGTGGAACAGCCAGTCGCCGACCCCGCCGGCCGTCGCGACAAGTCCCGCCGCCGCGATGAGCCAGAGCTCCGCCGGGTACCGGCCCGGGTCGGCCAGCCACGCGTACCGGGCGTCGCCCCGGTGGGCGGCGACCAGCCCCGCCCCGAACAACGCGCCGGGGGCGAGCATCGTCGCGAGGCTCACGAGGTCCCGCGGCGTTACCGGCTTCTCGTTCCGCACCAACGGCTTCTTCGACACCATCGCACGCTCCGCCGCCGAACAACAGTTCACCCACGCCCTAACTTTGTGACGCAAAGCTTTCAAGGGTTTAGTCAGAGACGGGCCTTGCCCGCACCCGTGGAAAACCTGACGGCCGGGCCGGTCCGGCGGCATCCGGGTTGCCGTTTACCGTGCCGGAGGAACGACGATGAACGTAGACAATGCAGCCGTCAGCGGGGCGGTGGCCGAGGCCGCCGTACCGATGACCGGCGACGCCCACGACTTCGACTCGATCGTCGCCGCGGCCGGCGGTGCCCGCCTCGTCCTGCTCGGTGAGGCGTCGCACGGCACGCACGAGTTTTACGCCGCCCGGGCCCGCATCACCCGCCGTCTCGTCGCGGAGCACGGGTTCACCGCCGTCGTCGTCGAGGCCGACTGGCCCGACGCGTACCGGGTGAACCGGTTCGTCGGCGGCGACGCGTCCGGGGCGGCCGCCGGGGACGATCCGGACGCCGAGGCCGCCCTCAGCGGCTTTGCCCGCTTTCCCCAGTGGATGTGGCGGAACCGCGACGTGCTGTCGTTCGTGCGCTGGCTCCGCCGGCACAACGCGGCCGCCGCGGGCGACGGCCCCGGCGGCCGCAGCGCCGGCGGGAGCGGAAGCCGGCCGTGCGGGTTCTACGGCATGGACCTGTACAGCCTGTACCGGTCGGCCGACGCGGTGCTCGACTACCTGGGCCGGACCGACCCGGCCGCCGCCGCCCAGGCCCGGGCGCGGTACGGCTGCTTCGAGCGGTACGACGACGACCCGCAGGCGTACGGTCGG
>JAQGHJ010000967.1 GCA_028288905.1 Phycisphaerales bacterium
GGCGATCGAGGGGTTCGTGCGGTGGAAGGAGTCGGACGGGGTGCTGTGACGACCGTCTCCGCTTCCCACAGACAGATCACGAGTCGAATTTCCAAAGCCCGGCGGCATGGCCGCCGGGCGTCCGACCCCCATGTAGTCCGGCGGGCGGCACGAGGCAACGCATGCAACTCCACGGTCACACGATCGCCGTCTGCTCCTGGTCCCTCCAGCCCAAGTCGACGGCTGAACTGGTCGCCAAAGTGAAGGAGGTCGGGGTTGCTCACGTGCAGCTGGCTCTGGCCGAGCTGTCGCAGCTCGACCCGGCCAAGCGGCGGGCGGAGCTGGCCGAGCTGACGGCCGGCGGGATCGGGCTCACCGGCGGCATGCTCCACTTCGCCGGCGAGGACTATGCGAGCATCGCCCGGATCAAGGAGACCGGCGGGTTCATCCCCGACGCCGAGTGGCCGACCCGCAAGCAGGTCACGGCCGACGTGGCCAAGTTGGCCGGCGAGCTCAAAACTGGGCACGTGATGGCCCACGTCGGGTTCGTCCCGCCGCACGCCGACGCCGACGGGTACCAGCACGCACTGGGCCGGGTGCGGGAGGTCGCGCGGCTGTTCGCCGCCAGCGGCGTGGCCCTGCACATGGAGACCGGGCAGGAGCCGGCCGACGAACTCCGGACGTTCCTTCAGGACCTGGCCGAGCCGAACGTGTTCATCAACTTCGACCCGGCCAACCTCATCATGTACGGGGCCGGCGACCCGATCGCAGCCGTCCGGCTGCTCGGCAAGCACATCAAGCACGTCCACGCCAAGGACGCGACCGCGTCGGCCGAGCCCGGCGTGGAGTGGGGGGCCGAGGTGCCGTTTGGCACGGGGCAGACGAACGTGCCGGCGTTTTTGAGGGTGCTGAAGGAGGTCGGCTACACCGGCCCGCTCGCGATCGAGCGGGAGGCGGGCGAGCAGCGGCTGGCCGACGTCAAGTTGGCCGTCGAGACGTTAAAGAACATCAGGTAGGGTCCGCCTTGGCGGACGCGGAACGTTCGCGGATCAACATCGATGGAGGACCCGAAGCCGACGACCCTCCCGTACGCGACGGTCCCGCTCCGCGAACGCGTCGGGTGGCCGGGACCGATCGACTACGTACTCCAGTCGGCGGCGGTCGCCACCCTCGTCGGCGTCCTCGTCGGTTCCGTCGCCCGGGTCGGCAGCCTCAAGGGGATGTACGAAGCCTTCAAGCTCAAGCTGCCGTCGTCCACCGAGTTCCTGCTCGACGTCGATGAGACCTTCGCACGCGTCGGCGGCTACTACTGGGTTTGGGTGGTCCCGGCGGTCGCGCCGTTGCTGCTGTCCCGGCTCGGCGCGACGGCCCGCAACCGGTTTCTGCTCCTCGCGGTGATCTTCGTGGCGGCGGCATCGGCGTACTGCTCGTTCGCCGTGTCGGAGCCGATGGTGTCGCTCGTCCAGGGCCTGACGTCGAGTTCCGGCCGGCGGTAGGCCGGGTCCGCCGAGGCGGACCCTACAGGTTGCCGGCATAAGTTAGCACCGTCGCCTCGTACGGCCGCGGGGCCCACCCGAGATCCCGCGCCAGTCGCCCCGGGTCGCCGACGTTGTCCTCGGCCGCCATCTGCACCTGCGCGAGGTTGAACGGCAGCAGCCCGGCCGGCACGACCCGCGTCAGCAGCGTCGCGTACCACCGGGGTATGCCGGCCGTCGCCCGGCCCTTGCCCGTGAGTGCCCGGGCGAACGTTTTGTGCATCGTCGGCCACCGCATCCGGTCGGGGCCGACCACGGCGTACGTTTGGCCGACCGTCGCCGGCTTCTCCAGGGCGTCGACGAACGCGCGGGCGACGTCACCGACGTACACGGGCTGCACGTCCTTCCCGCCGGCGAGCCCCAGCAGCCCGCCGGCAAAGTAGGGCATAAACAGGAACGGCATCGCCCGCCGCCGCGCCCACGCCGCCTGCATCCGGGTGAAGTCGCCGCGGGGGCCGTGGATCAGGCTCGGGCGGAGGATGGTCCAGTCGAGGCTGGACGCGCGGACGAGTTCCTCGGCCGCCCACTTGGTGCGGTGGTACGCGCTGACGGCGTTTGGGCGGGTGCCGAGGGCGGACATGTGTATGTACCGCTGGACGCCGGCCCGGCTCGCCGCCTCGACCACGGCGCGGGTGCCGTCGACGTGAACCCGCTCGAAGGTCATCCCGGCGGCCGGCCGTTCGGCGATGACGCCGACGAGGTGAATCACCGCGTCGCAGCCGGCCAGACCGGCGTCGACGGCGGCGGTGTCGCTCAACTCGCCTGAGACGGCCTGCACGTGCCCGTCGCGGTCGGGTATCGGCCGGCCCCCGGGCCGGGTCAATGCTTTGGCGGCGTGCCCGCGGGCGACCAATTCGTCGAGCACAGCCGCCCCGACGAACCCGCCGCCGCCGGTCACGAAAACGGTGTTCGGCATGCTTCCGGGCGTCCTTCCCTTCGCGCGGCGCGGGCGGCCCGTACACTACGGACCGCCCGGCCGGCGCATCCGATTGTACGGCACGACCGCAATGGGGCGGTGCCGGCGCCGGTGCCGTAGGGTCCGCACCGCGGACCATTCGTCGGCCGAACGGATCGCGGTGCGCACCTTAAGGTGAACTGCCCCTCCAAGCCGCAATTGGGCGACGTGCCTTGAACCACCCTCCGAAAGTGCCCGGCGTGCCCGACTCCATTTCTCTTCCCGCCCGCACCCTCCGCCTCGGCACCCGCGGCTCCCTGCTTGCTCAGGCCCAAAGCGGCTGGGTGGCCCGCGAGGTCGAGGCGAAGAACCCGGGCGTCCGGGTCGAGCTCGTCGTCATCTCCACCTCCGGCGACCAGATCCAAGATGTGCCGCTGCACGCGTTCGGCGGCAAGGGACTGTTCACGAAGGAGCTGGAATTGGCCCTGCTCGCCGGGACGGTCGACTTCGCCGTCCACTCGTTCAAAGACGTGCCGGTGACGATGCCGCTGGTCGACGCGTCGGACCTGGTCATCGCCGCCGTCCCGCCGCGGGAAGACCCGCGGGACGCGTGGGTGACGGCCGACGGCGGCGGGGCGGCGCTGGACGCGCTGCCGGCCGGGGCGCGGGTCGGGACCGGCAGCCTCCGCCGGCGGAGCCAAATCCTGGCCCGCCGGCCGGACCTTGTCGTCGGGCCGGTCCGCGGGAACATCGACACCCGGCTCCGCAAACTGCGGGACGGGGAGTTCGACGCGGTCGTGCTGGCGGCCGCCGGGCTGAAGCGGGCCGGCCTGTTCGACGCCGCCCGGATGGCCCCGATCGACCCCGCCGTCATGCTGCCCGCCCCGGGGCAGGGGGCGCTGGCGCTGCAGTGCCGCCGCGACGACGCCGGCTGCAGGGCCGCGCTCGCCGCCCTGCACGACCCGGCGACGGCGGCGTGCGTCGAGCTGGAGCGGGACGTGGTCCGCGGGCTGGACGGGGACTGCCACTCACCGATCGCCGCCTACGCGACCCTAGCGGACGGGCGGGTCGCTTTGCGGGCGGCCGTCGGGGCTCGGGATGGCGACCCGCCCGTGATTGCCGCCGCCGCCGCCGCGGCAATGAACGAGGCGGGGCGGGCGGTCGTAGAACTCCTAGCGAACCTCGAACGTCAGGGGGCCCGCGAACTCCTGTCGCCCGCGTAAGCTCCGCGACGCGGAACGCGTGCGGGCGAGACGCCCCGGGGGCTGAGGCGGGGGGCGGATTAGGTTGACCCCGCTTGTGTCGGGTCCGTAGGATGACCGACAAGCCCGCGGGGGAAAATAGGAAGCGCCCCAGGTGGTTCCGTTGAACGACACCCGTTGCAAAGTACTCGTCCTCTCCGGCCAGGGCCGCTACGGCCAGGCCATCGATTCGCTCCGGACGTCGTGCGACGTCGTCCAGATCGGGTCGATTGACCAGGCGATCGACGCCCTCCGCACCGACCAGTTCTCGGCGATCTTCTCCGACTCCGGCGACTTCCTCCCGCTCGAGCGGGCGCTGGTCAGCCAGCAGGCCAACCTGATCCTGAACACGATCGGGGAGGGCGTCTGCATCGTCGACGCCGAGGGCCGGGCGAACTGGACGAACAAGAAGATGCAGGCGTGGCCCCCGCGGGTGCACGAGAAGATTCGCCGGGCCTGTCAGGGCAGCTTCGAGATCTTCAGCAAGCAGGTCGGCCCCGGCGGCCCCGACGCCCCGCCCCCGTTCGCCCGCAGCAAGCGGTACGCGCTGAACATCGAGGACCAGCAGTTCATGGAGATGATCTGCTCGCCGGTCATCAACCCGGCCGGGCAGGTCGTGCAGGTGGTGGCCGTCGTGTGGGACGCGACCGGCACCCGCCGCTTGCAACAGAAGATCGACGCGATCGACAAGGCCGGCCGCGAGCTGGTCCGGCTCGAGTCGGACCTGATGAGCAAGCTGACCGTGGTCCAGCGGCTCAAGCTGCTCGAGGACAAGATCATCAGCTACACGAAAGAGCTGATGCACTTCGACCACTTCGTGGTCCGACTGCTGGACCGGCGGAGCAACCGGCTGGAGCCGGTGATTAGCGTCGGCATCCCGTCGGACGCGTTGAACGTCGAGCTGTACGCCGGCAGCGAGGGGAACGGGATCAGCGGGTACGTCGCCGCCACCGGCCGCAGCTACATCTGCCCGGACGTCGAGCGGGACCCGAGGTACATCCACGGGCTCGACCAGGCCAAGAGCAGCCTGACCGTCCCGCTGACGCTGCACGACAAGGTGATCGGCGTCTTTAACATCGAGAGCCAGCAGCGGGCGGCGTTCAACGAGGACGACCGGCAGTTCTCGGAGATCTTCGCCCGGTACGTCGCGATCGCGCTGAACATCCTCGACCTGATGATCGTCGAGCGGGTGAGCACGAGCCACAAGGTGGCCGACGTGGTCTGCAGCGAGGTGGCCGGCCCGCTGAACGACATCGCGTCCGACGCGGCCGCCCTCGTCGACCAGTTCATCGGCAACGACGAGCTCCGCAGCAAGCTCAAGGCGATCCTGGCCAACGCCCTGACGATCCGCAAGAGCCTGGACCAAGCCGCCCAGGGCCCGAACACGGCCGTGCTCGGGGCCCAGGACGTGGTCGGCGAGGCCGACCCGATCCTGAACGGGGCCCGCATCCTGGTAGCCGACGACGAGCCGAACATCCGCACGACGATCCACGACGTGCTGCACAAGTACCGGGCGGACGTGACGGTCGCGACGAACGGCGGGGAGGCGTGCGACCTGATCGAGGCGAACGACTACGACCTGATCCTGAGCGACATCCGCATGCCCGACAAGAACGGGTACGAGGTGTTCGCCGCCGCCCGCGTCAAGAGCGAGACGCTGCCGGTGATTCTGATGACCGGCTTCGGCTACGATCCGGCCCACT
>JAQGHJ010000280.1 GCA_028288905.1 Phycisphaerales bacterium
ACGCCGGCGGGCGAGCAGCCCGGCGGCCGCCACCCCGAGGGCCGCCACCGACGTCGGCTCCGGCACGAGCCGGATCGCCGCCGCGTCGTACGACAGCGTGTACCCGTTCGGCAGGTTCCCCGGCGTCGTCGCCTGGGCGTCGGTGAACGTCTGGTCGAACGACCCGCTGACGACCCGGACCGCGTCGTAGTGGGCGTTGCCCGTCAGCCCGCCCGTGAACGTGACCAGGTCGTACGGGGCCCCGGCCAACAGCGTGCCGGACGGGTCGCTGACCAGCAGCGTGTCGGCCGCGCCCGTCAGGTCGACCGCTCCGGCGACGGACAGCGTCCGGCCCGGCTGGATGGCGGTCGTGCCGACGGTCACGGTGTACGCCCCGGCGATCGACGTGGACGCGGCCGCCAGTTCGAGCCGGCTGGTCGTCCCGGTCTGGGTGACGGCCCGGGCGATCGCGCCGGCGTCCCGGAGCGTGCCGCCGGTGAAGGCGGTCAGCCCGGTGGCGGTGGACGTGAACGCCAGGGTCGTGATCGACCCCAGGGTCGACCCGGCCATGTCGATCGTCCCGCCGAGCAGCTCGACCGTGCTCGTCCGGGCCCCGGTCCCGGCGTTGGCCGCCCCGGGCGCGATCCCGGCGGCCGACGTGATCCGCAGCAGCCCGTTCCGGACCTGGAGGATGCCGGTGGTGGCCGACGTGTTCGTCGCCCGCCCCAGGGCCAGGACGAACCCGTCGGCCTCGACGACGCTCGTCGCCCCGTCGAGCGTGAACCGCCCGATCGTGGTGCCGGCGCTGCTGCCGATCGTGCCCGCCCCGACCGTAACCGTCGTGAGGCGGGCCGGGGCGGCCGCCGACCCGATCGTCCCGCCGGTGACGTCGAACTTCGAATCGGTTGCGATGCTGGTCCCGCTCACGTTCGCGTCCCCGACGGACACGGCCACCTTCCCGCCGCCGAGGCCTTGCAGGTCCAGGCTGCCGCCGGGGGCGATCGTCAGCGACCCGGTCACCTTGCCGGCCCCGACGCTCAGCGTGTTCGTCCGGACGACGTTCGTCCCGCCGCCGAGCGTCAGGATCGCCGTCGCCCCGTTGTTGTTCAGCACGCCGACCCGGACCGCCCCGGCGGCCGCGGTCGTGACGTTGACCGTGCTGGTCGACGCCGTCGGCATCGTCAGCGTGCCGGTGAACCCGTTGCCGGCTGCATTGGAGTTGCCGTTGGCCACGATCAGGCTGAGCACGTTCAGATCGACCGACGCGGCGGCCGACGCGTCCAGGAGTCCGGTGAACGTGCCGTTCAGGTTGGCCGTCGTCGGGCGGTTGAACACGATGAAATTGGCGGCGGCCGCGTCGGCCACCAATCGGCCGCCGGCCGCCAGCGTGAGCGTGCCCGGGCCGTCGCTGCCGATCGCGGCCGCCCCGGTCACGGTCAGCTTGCCGGCCGTCGTCAGCACCGGGGCGAGCTGCCCGTTCACGTTCGCCCCGGCGACCGTCAGGGCCGCCACCGACTGGTCCGCGGTGCCGAGGTTCAGCGTGCTGACCACCCCGGACGTCCCGCCGCCGCGGACGGTCAGCCCGCCGGCCGTCGGCAGCGCGGTGGCGAGCGTGAGCGTGCCGGCCCCGTCCTTGATGAACCCGCCTGTCCCGGCCAGCGGGCTGTTGAACCCGCCGATCGTCAGCCCGTTCGTGTCGACGCCGCCGCCGCCGGTCCCGAGCGTGATCCCGCGGGTCGGGGCGAGGGTGGCCGACGTGGTCAGGTAACGGATCAATCCGGCGTTGAGCAGCGTCAGGTTGTCCGGCAGCAGGGTGGACGGGACCGGCCCGAGCCGGGACGCCCCTGCGCCGGCCACCCCGTCGGCCACGTCGATTGCCAACGTCCCTGCGTCGACCGTGATCTTGCCGGTGAAGTCGTTGCTCGCGTTCGACAGGATCACGGCCCCGGCCGCGGTGCCGTTGTTGCCGACGTTCACCGCGCTGCCGCCGGTGAGCAGCGAGGCGTACGTCAGCGTCCCGCCCCCGCCGCCGAGCCGGTACACGCCGGCCGTGGTCGGCGTGTGGGTGCCGGAGTAGGTGAACGTCCCGCCGCTGGCGCCGAGTCGGAGCCCGCCCGTGAACGCGGTCAGGTCGATGTCGTTCGTCGTGTTCGCCGACAGCGCGACCACGCCGGCCGACCCGACGGCCACCCGGTCGACGAACGCCTGCGTCAGCGCCCCGGCGACCGTCGCGGCCCCGCCGGCCGACGCCGTAAGCGTCCGCCCCGACGTCTGCGGCAGCGACAGCAGCGACCCGAAACGCAACACCCCGCCGGACACGGTCGCCGTCGGCGTCCCTGACCACGTCGTCGAATTGTCCGCGTTCAGGTTCAGCGTCCCGGACCCTGCCTTAACGATGCCGACCGACGCCGACAGCGGGTTGGCGAACGTCGTCGTGTTCGTCACGGTCAGCGTCGGGGCGCTGGCGGCCGTGACGGTGATCGTGGCCGGGGTCGTCAGCGCCGTCCCGTCGAACGTCAGGCTCCCGGACCCGCTGGAGGAGAACGTCGTGGACGCGGCGAGGACCAGGCTGTTCGCCAGCGTCCGGGCTGCCCCGTTGTCCTGGAACGTGTTGCCGGTGTTGATGGTCAGGTCCCCGACCCCGAGCGGGCCGCTGACGATCGTCCCCCCGGACACGACAGTGTCCGCCCCGACGCGCAGGGTGCCGCTGGACGCGACGAACGTCGTCCCGCCGGCGTACGTGTTCGCCCCGGACAGGACCAAGGCCCCGGTACCGGTCTTCTGCAGCCCGCCGGCACCGGCCAGGACGGCCGTGATCGTGGCCGTCTGGTTCACGACGTTCACGGTCGGGCGGGTCAAGTCCGTCCGCTGGAGCGTGAGCACGAACGGGGACGTACGGGCCAGGACCCAGTTGCTGCTGGCCGTCGTCAGGTCGTTGAACGTCAGGTTCCCGATCGTCCGGTTCTCGCCGAGCGTGACCGTCCGGTCGGCCGTGATGTTGAACGCGAAGTTGGCCGTGGACCCGGCCCCGTCGGCGACGACTCCGGACAGCCACGGGGTCGTGTTCGACAGCAGCCACGTGTTGTTGGCGTCCGTGCTCCACGTGCCGTCGGCCCCGAGAGCCGCCGCCGGCCCGCCGCCGCCCCATACTGACGCCGCCACCGCGGCGGCCGCCGCCGCCGTCAACGCTCGCTTGTTCCGCATGATCGCCCTCCGGCCCCCCGGCCGCGGTGCCGCCGCCGGGAGGTCGCTCCGCAAATGGTCCGTCTTCCGCCAAGAAGAAGTGTGCCGGCCGGGTCACCGAGTTCGGCCGTGCCCGCCGCCGACTATCGCAGCCGCGACCGACCCGGGCAAGCGGAATCCGGGCCGATCCCCAACGATTGCGCACCCGCAAACCCCCTGATTTCACCGCCGCCGCCGATTCACGCCCGGGTCGCCCGCCGCCCGACCCCCGCCGCCGATACAACCCTCCCAAGCCGCTCCGCCGCCTGACCTCCGACTACCGCCACAGGTTCGTCTTCGCCAAATCCACCACCTCGTCCCCCCGGCCGCTGAGCACCGCCCGGACCA
>JAQGHJ010000098.1 GCA_028288905.1 Phycisphaerales bacterium
CCCGCGGGCGGTGACGCCTGCCGCCCGGTACGACGACGGCGACGGGGCCGGCGAGCGGATGTCCAGGGCCCTCCTGGAGGCGTCGGCCGCCGAGCGTCGGGTCCTGGAGCAGCTCCGCGGCAACGAGCGTGCCCGCCCCGGCCCGTAGTCCCCGCGGCAGCCCGGCCGGCCGTGCGCCGTCGCCGCGTCGACGTTCGCCATAGGTCGTCCGCCTTCGGACCGCGGCAACCCCGCTTCTTCGACAGCCCGTCCCAGCAGGCGAACTTCCGGACGTTCGCCACGCCGGCCCGCGCCTACGGGATGACGCGCTGCCGGCGGAGGTCGTCGAAGAACCGGGCGAACATGTCCTCCGTGTCGACGCAGTCGTGGAACCCGGCCCGCCGGGCCTTGATCGTGCTGCTGACGTTGTCGAACCCGGAGTTGAAGATGAAGTCGCCGAACGGCCAGCTGACGACCTGCTCGTACGGCGTCGGGCGGAGGTTATACTTCCGCGTCATCTCGGCCCAGAGCGACGTCTTGTCCGCCATGTAGACGGCGAGCGGCATCGGCACTGGCTCGGCCGCCTCCATCCCGAACATGCGGGCGATCCGCGGCCACATGAACCGCCACCGGAAGTAGTCGCCGTTCGTGATGTTGAAGATCTCGTTCGCCGCCGCCTCGGCGTCACCCGCCCAAGCGGCGGCGCGGGCCAAAACGTCCGCCGACGTGACCTGGTACAGCGCGTCGTACGCCGCCCGCGTGCCGGGGAACCGCAGCGGCAGGCCGAGCTCCTTCGAGATGGCCGCGTACACCGCGATCACCATCGTCAGGTTCATCGGGTTGCCGACCGCGTACCCGCACACCGCCTCGGGCCGGAGCACGCTGAAGTTCCAGGCCTTTCCCTTCTGCCGCCGGCGCAGGTGGTCCTCCTGGTCGTAGTAGAAGTTCGGCGGCATCAGCCGGGGGTCGTCCTCCCGGGCCGGGGTCTTGAACGGCCCGAGGTCGGCCCCGTACGCCTTGCCGCCCTGGTACAGCGTCACGTGCCGGAGCCCCGGCGCGACCGCCTCGACCGCGTCCATCAGGTTGGCGAGCAGCGCGACGTTCACGGCGCTCCGCTCGGCCGGCGTGAGCTTCTCGACGTACGCCCCGAACACGACGTGCGTCACGCCCGACAGCCCGGCGAGCTTCTTCGCCGCGTCGGCGGGGTCCAGGAGGTCGGCGGCGATCGCCCGCACGTCGTCCAGCCCCTCGACCGGCCTGCGAGAGATGCCGTACACCGTCGTGCCGGCGTCCTTCGAGAAGTGTTCCGCCGCCGCCCGGCCGATGACGCCCTGCGCCCCGGCGACCAGTACCGTCTTCCGTTCAGTGCTCACGTCGTCTCCAGGTGCTGGTGAATCGTCCCGCGTGCGGTTGCCCTCAGCGGCCCATGATGGCCGAGTCCAAACCCCGCCGGTACGGTGACGTTCTCGGGATTTCCGGCCGGGCGACGGCGGCCGCGCCAGCGGGCACCCTCCGCGGGAGGGCGCGGCGGGTCAGCTTATTGACCAGCCGCCGTTCACGTTGATCGTCTGGCCGGTGACGTACCCGTTGCGGGCCAACATAACGGCCACGTCGGCGACCCCCTCGGACGTGCCGAGACGGCCGACGGGGATGCGGTCGCCGCGTCGGCGGGGAAGCCCTTGATCATGTCGGTCTCGACGCGGGCGGGCGCGATCGCGTTGGTCCAGGCCGTCGCCGAAGTGGTGGAGCGGAAGGGGCGCCAAGGGGAGATGCGGCGGGGGACGGACGTCGTGCCGGGCGACGTCGACGGGCCGTAGCGTCCGCCGCCGCGCCGATCACCCGTTCACGACGTAGGGCGCTTCGGTGTACACGGCGGGGCGGTTGTCGAGGCGGCGGGAGAGGTCGATCGGGTCGCCCACGCCGACCGCGCCGCGCTCGACTTGGTAGGCCCACACCTCGAAGCCCGTGAGCGACGCGCCGCCGAAGATCGTGGAGAACGCGCCGTCGACGGCGTCCTGGCCGCAGCCGATCTTGATCCGGCCGACGCGCGGGACGTGGAACCGGGCGTCGGTCGTGAACCACTGGCCGCCGACGTAGACCTCGGCGTAGGCGTGGAAGTCCATGTGGCCGCCCGGGTCCGGGAACCCGATGTCCGGCAGGTGCCCGGTGACGTATCGGGCGGGCACGTTGAACGTCCGGTTGAGCGCGATCGGGAGGTGGGCGAAGTCGCGGCACACGCCGTACCCCCGCTGCAGGACGTCCCACGCCGACAGGTCGGGGCGGCCCGAGCAGTAGCGGTACTCAATGTTGTCGTGCACCCAGCGGCTGATCGCGTCCGCCCGCGGCAGCCCGTGCTCGACGTGCCCGAACTTCTCCCACGCGAAGTCGGCGAGCTTGTCCGAGTCGCCGTACCGGCTCGGCATGACGTAGCGGAGCAGGTCGGCCGGCAGGTCGTGCGGCGCGAGCGGCCGCGCGGCCCGGTCGAGGCCGGCGTTGTCCGGCTCGGACGAGACCGCGACGACGGCGTCGTGGCGGATGCGGTTCGTGCCGCGGGCGAGGCTGACGCGGTGGACGCGGTTGCCGTGACTGTCGGTGAACGGCGCGTCCGGCAGGTCGTCCCCGAGCGAGAGGGATTCGGAGAACACCCGGTGGTTCCACCCGGCCGACGGCTGGACGTTGAGCAGCAGCGACGACGGACCGGTCGCCTCGTACACTAGGCTGCAGCCGACGCGGACGGTCATGTCGTACTGGCGGGGCGGGGTGTTCGGCATCGGCACATCATAGGCGGCGGGCCCTCGGCCCGGGCCACGGCTGCGCGGACCGTCGGACGTCGGCCCCGGCCCCCGGCGGCGGCCGTGAGCGATGGCCCGCGACCGCCGGGCGTGCCGGCCGCCGCCCCCGGGGTCACCCGTCCCGGTCGGTCAGGCCCGGCCCGCCCGCGGCCGCGTACCCGCCGCTCGCCCCGGACGTCTCTTTGCTAACCCGGAACGCGAACAGCCGGCCCTTCGTCAGGCGGAACCGCAGCCCGTACTGGTATGCCCGCGAAACTCGCCTCCGGCGTCGCTGGGGCAAACGTCACGGTTTGCTGCGACGGATCTGTCCGGGCACACGCCCACGGTGGCCACTGGTTCTAGGTCAACTCGCACAGCCGCTCGAACACCGCCTCGTCCACGTCGACGTACGGCACGTCCCGCCGCAGGAACCCGACGCCCCGGGTCAGGTTCGGGTCGGTAGGGCCGGCGTCGGGGAATGCGTTGGTGGGTTCCTCGGGCGTCATGTCGTGCCCCCGGCGGGCGGCGTCGG
>JAQGHJ010000103.1 GCA_028288905.1 Phycisphaerales bacterium
CGGCGGCGGACGCGGCCAAGAAGCTGGTTTGGTCGTTCGCCCGTGGGGCCGGCGGCGGCAAGTTCGCCGGCAAGCTGCCCGAGCCGCCGCACAAGGAGCCGTACTACCAGGACCTGTTCGTGCTGGCGTACCGCCCGCAGTCGCCGCCGCCGCCGCCGGACGACCGGCTGATCGGCCTGACCGCGAGCTCCGCCCAGCCGAACAACGCCGCCGCCCTGGCCGCCGACGGCAAGCCGGACACGTTCTGGGCGTCCGGCGGGACCGACCCCGGGGCCGGTCCGACGCGGGAGAAGCCGCAGTGGCTCCGGTTCGACTTCAAGGCGGCAGTAACGGTCGACAAGCTCGATCTCCGCAGCCGCCCCGGCTACGGCCCGACGGCCGGCGAGGTGCAGGCGTCCGACGACGGCGGCAAAACGTTCCGCCCCGTGAAGCCGTTCGCCGCCGGCGCGAACGGGGACGTTTCGCTGTCGTTCCCGCCGACGACGGCGACGGCGTTCCGCGTCGCGTTCTTCGGGGCGTCCGACCCGCGGTTCCCCGACCGCCCGCGGAACGTGCAAGTGGCGAGCGTCGCCCTCGCCGGCCCGGGCGGGGCGTGGCCGGCGGCCGCGGGGCCGGACCGGGCGAAGCTCCAGAACTACGAGTTCAAGGCGATGCTCCGGACGCTGAACTTCTCGGCCCCGGACACGACGCCGCTGCTGGCCGACGCCCCCGACCGCCCCGGCGAGGCCGACGTTAAGAGCGGCGACGTCGTCGACCTGACCGGCAAGCTCAAGCCCGACGGGTCGCTCGACTGGGACGCCCCGGCGGGCGACTGGGAATTGCTGCGGGTCGGGTGCACGGTCGGCGACCACTCGCGGGTGTCCACGAGCAGCGACGGGTGGGACGGGTACGCCCTGGACGTGCTCGACGTGCCGGCCTTCCGCCGGTACTGGGACGCGGTCGTCGAGCCGCTGGTGGCCGACGCCGGGCCGCTCGCCGGCAAGACGCTCAAGTACCTGCACACCGACAGCTGGGAGGTCGAGGCGATCAACTGGACGCCGACGCTCCGCGACGAGTTCAAGAAGCGGCGCGGGTACGACCTGTTGCCGTTCCTGCCGGTGGTGGCCGGGCGCATCGTCGACGGCCGGGACGCCAGCAACCGGTTCCTGCACGACTTCCGCAAGACGCTCGGCGACCTGGCGATCGACCACCATTACGTACCGTTCGCCGAATGGTCGCGGAAGCACGGGCTGAGCATCCACCCCGAGAGCGGCGGGCCGCACGCGTCGCCGATCGACGCCCAGCGGGCCCTGGGGGCGGACGACGCCCCGATGAGCGAGTTCTGGGCCGAGAGCTGGCGGCACCGGATCGGCGACCCGAACCGGTTCTTCGTCAAGCAGCCGGCGTCCGCCGCCCACACGTACGGGAAGAAGCTCGTGCTGGCCGAGGGGTTCACCACGATCGGCCCGCACTGGCAGGAGCGGGTGTGGGACAACCTCAAGCCGTCGTTCGACAAGGCGGCGACCGAGGGGCTGAACCTGCTCGTGTGGCACGCGTTCGTCTGCTCGCCGCAGGAGGAGGGGGTGCCCGGCATCCAGTACTTCGCCGGCACCCACTTCAACCCGAACACGACCTGGTGGGACCAGAGCGGGGCGTTCCTGGCGTACGTGAACCGGTGCCAGGCGATGCTCCAGCAGGGGCTGTTCGTCGCCGACGTCGCCCACTACTACGGCGACCACGTGCCGAACTTCGCCCAGCTCAGGGCGTCGGACCCGGCGAAGGTCGGCCCCGGGTACGACTACGACGTGATCACCGAGGAAGCGCTGCTGACCCGGGCGGCGGTGAAGGACGGGCGGGTCGTGCTGCCGGACGGGACGAACTACCGCGTCTTGTCGCTGCCGGACCACCCGATGATCTCGCTGCCGGTGCTGCGGAAGGTGAAGGCGCTGGTCGACGCCGGGGCCACGGTCGTCGGCCGCAAGCCGGCCGGGCGGGCGAGCGGGCTGCTGGACGCGGCCGCGGCCGACGCGGAGGTGAAGCGCCTCGCCGACGAGCTTTGGGGGCCGGGCGCGACGACCGCGCCGGCCACAGGTGTGTCGGGCGCGGCGAAGGTCGGCCGGTCGACCGGGGGGAAGGGGACGGTGTTCGCCGGCGGCACCGCCCGAGACGCGCTGTCGGCCGTCGGTGTGCCGCCGGACTTCGAGTTCGGCGGCGGGGAGGGGAACCCCGAGATCAACTACGTCCACCGCCGGGTGGGCCGGTCGGCCGGCGGTGGCGACCCGGGCGCGACCGCCGACGTGTACTTCGTCGCTAACCGGTCGAAGGCGGCGCAGTCGGTCCGGGCGACGTTCCGGGTGGCCGGCCGGGCCCCGGAGCTGTGGGACGCGGCCGTCGGCACCCGCCGGTTCGCGGCCGCGTACGCCGAGGCCGGCGGCCGCACGACGGTCCCGCTCGACCTGCCGCCGTGCGGGTCGGTGTTCGTTGTGTTCCGCGCCCCGGCCGCCGACCACCCGCCGACCGCCGGCCGGAACAGCCCTACGTTTGACGACCGGTTCCCGGTCGCCGGGCCGTGGGCGGTGACGTTCGACCCGAAGGTCGCCGGCCCCGCCGCCCCCGTCGCGTTCGACAAACTGGTGAGCTGGACGACCCGCCCCGAACCAGGGGTGAGGTTCTACTCCGGCACGGCCACTTACCGAACGACGTTCGACGTGCCGCCCGACGCCGTCACCGGCGGAAAGCCGCTATGGCTGGACCTGGGCGACGTCCGTGAGATGGCCGCCGTGACCCTCAACGGCAAGTCGCTCGGCGTGACGTGGGCCCCGCCGTTCCGGGTGGACGCGACCGGGGCCCTGAAGCCGGGGCCGAACGCGCTGGAGGTGGCGGTGGTGAACTTCTGGCCGAACCGGATCATTGGCGACGCGTCCCTCCCGCCGGAGGCGCGGGTGACGCGGACGAACGTCCGCAAGCTGACGAAGGACACCCCGCTCGCCGAGAGCGGGTTGCTCGGCCCGGTGCGGCTGGTCGGGCCGCAGTAACAGGTGGGTCGGCTCTCTGGGAGGGAGAGGGGAAGGCGCGCCCGGGCGGGCGTCTGAGGAAGCCTTTCTCCTCTTGGTCCCGTGAGGCGATTACGGGTCGCACGGCTGGACCGGTCGTAAACGCAAGCCGGCCGCGCGGGCATGAGATGCCCGTGCGGCCGGCTTGTTCACTGATCGACGAGTCAACTAATCGACCGTCCGGCTCACGCGGCGAGCTTTGTCGACGTCACCGGCATGCCGCCGAGCGACCCGCCGAACCCGCCGCCCGGGCCACCGCCGCGGGCGAACCCGCCGCCGCCGGTCCGGGTGGCCGACGGGCCGCCGGTCGAGGCGAGCGTGGCCGTCGTCGTCCCTGAGTCCGTCGTCGAACCGTCGGGACAGCTGCCGGTCGGAGCGGCCGCAGCCGTGCCGGTGGACGTTCCCGTGCCGGTGTCGGTGGTGGTCCCCGTGTCGGTCGTCGTTCCCGTGTCCGTAGTTGTGCCGGTATCGCCGGTCGTAACTACGGAACCGGACGTCACGACCGAGGCTGCCGTGGTCGGCAGCAGGGCGAGGGTCGTCGAGCCGGTGCTCGTGTCGGTGCCGGTATCCGTACCGGTCCCGGTGTCGGTACCGGTGTCGTCCGCCGGCGGCCCGCCGTGGCCACGGCCACCGCCGCCGAAGCCGCCGCCGCCGCCGCCGCCCGGCCCGTGGTCGCCGGGGCCGGTGTTCGTGACCTCGGCGCCGGTGGCGTCGACCGCGATCGTGGTGGTCGTGCTGCCGGTCGTGACCTTCGTCGAGTACGTCGTCGTGCCGTCCGGACCGCCGCGGATCTGCACGGTCGCGTCGTCGGCGATCGTGGTCGTGCCGGCCAGCGTCTGGAGCCCGGTCTTCACCGCCGACGGGGCGGCGGAGAACTCGATCGTGCCCTCGACCGCGGCCCCGGTCGCGTCGACCGCGACGCGGCTCGGGCGGCCGCCGTCGGTCGACGACGCCAGCTCGACCGCGTAGATCGACGAGCCGTCCGACGTCGTCCGGACCGACACCTCCTGCGTGTCGGCGAGGGTGGTCGAGCCGGCCAACGCTCGGAGGCCGGTCTGCACGACGGCCGGCAGGGTGCTCAGGGCCACGGTGGTGGCATCATCGGCCCCGTCGCCGCGGC
>JAQGHJ010000118.1 GCA_028288905.1 Phycisphaerales bacterium
TGCTTGTTTGGCGAGTCGAGCAGAAAAAAACGAACGGCGGGTACGCCGGACGCCCAAGATCTGGTCGGCGGAATAGACTCATCGGACGGTTCAGACATTGACGGCGCCGAACTTCCGCACGGCCCGAAGGTTAAGTGGGAATATGCTGCTTGTGCCGACAGCTGGTCCCCGATCGGGAGCTACGCCAAGACCGGCGCGATCAGCTCCCCGTGCACGTCTGTCAGCCGCATGTCCCGCCCGCCCCAGCGGTAAGTGACCCGCTTGTGGTCCAGGCCGAGCAGGTGCAGCATCGTCGCGTGCAGGTCGTGAATCTGGCACTTGCCGTCGACCACCTTGTATCCATACTCATCGGTTTGGCCATAGGTTACGCCGCCCCGTACCCCGCCGCCCGCCAGCCAGACGGAGTAGCCGAAGGGGTTGTGGTCCCGGCCGTCGGTCCCCTGGGCGAACGGCGTCCGCCCGAACTCGCCGGCCCACACCACCAGCGTCTCGTCGAGCAGCCCCCTGCCCTTCAGGTCCGCCAGCAGCCCGGCGATCGGCTGGTCGACGGCCCGGGCGTTGTTCGCGTGCTCAACCTGCAGCCCCTTGTGCTGGTCCCACCGGTCGTTGTTCAGGTTCGGGCAGGTCAGCTCGACGAACCGCACGCCCCGCTCGACGAGCCGGCGGGCGAGCAAACACTCCGTCGCGAACGCCCGGGTGGCCGGATACGCGGCGTCGAGCCCGTACAGCGCCTTCGTCGCGTCCGACTCGCCCGCCAGGTCCATCAGGTCCGGGACGGCCGACTGCATGCGGAACGCCAGCTCGTAGTTGGCGATGGCCGCCTCGACCGCGTCCGGCTTTCCCAGCCGCTCGGCCACGCCGGCGTCCAGCGTGTTCATCAGCGCCAGCTTGCCGCGCTGCAGTGCCGGCCGGGCCTCCGGCGGCGCGATGTTCGCCACCGCCTGCTTGCCGGGTTTGAACATCGACCCCTGGTAGGCCGCCGGCAGGAACCCACTGTTGAAGTTGTCCAGCCCGCCCGGCGGCACGAGCCCGCCGTTGAGCACCACGAACCCCGGCAGGTCCTGGCAGGCGCTGCCGAGCCCGTACGTGAACCACGCCCCCATGCTCGGCCGGCCCTGCTGCCCCGACCCGGTGTGCAGGAAGTAGTTGGCGCTCGTGTGCTCGGAGAACCCGCTGGTCATCGACCGGACGACGGCCACGTCGTCCATCCGCTCGCGGACGAACGGGAACAGGTCCGACACCGGCGTCCCGCACCGCCCGCCCGGCCGGAACGCCCACGGGCTGCCGAGCGTCGCCCCGTTGTTGGCGAACTGCGTCGCCTCGGCCTTCATCTTGAACGGCTGGCCGTGCTCCTTTGTCAGCAGCGGCTTGGGGTCGAACGTGTCGACCTGGCTCGGCCCGCCGTCCATGTACAGGAAGATCACGCTCCGGCACTTGGCCGGGAAGTGCGGCACCCCAGCCGCAGAAGCCGCCCCGCCCGGTGCCACTCCGCTCGCCACCGCCCCGCCGCCGGCAAACGATCGGTCCGCCAGCAGGGCCGTCAGCGCGACCGCCCCGAACCCGCTCGCGCACTGCCGCAGCATCTCCCGGCGGCTCGGCGGGCGGGCGGCGAAGCGTTGGCAGTGGTGTCGCATGGGTAAGGTCCGTCTCGGCGGACGCGAGGGATCGGCCTTTGGGGAAGAACGCGACGCGAAGTCACACCCTACGGCACGTACACGAACTCCTTCACGTTCATCAGCACGTGGGCGAGGTCAGCCCAGACGTGCGGGTCGTCCCGCCGGGCGGCCTGGGCGACGCCTAACTGCGCCCCCTGCCCCTCAAGGAACCCGACGGCTGCCGCCAGCTCGGCCGGCGTCGGCGGGCGGGCGTAGGCGGCGCGGTACATCGCGTCGATCCGCTGCTCGGGCGTCCGGCCGGGCTCGGCGAGCACCCGCGCCGCCCACCGCCCGGCCTGCTGGACGACGAACGGGTCGTTCATCAGGATCAGCGCCTGGGCCGGCACGTTGCTGACCGACCGCCGCCCCATCGCCCCGGCCGGCTGGGGGGCGTCGAACGCGAGCATCATCGGGGACAAAAAGTTCCGCCGGACCCGCGTGTACAGGCTCCGCCGCCCGTCGCCGTCGAGGGGGCCGGACGCCTTCGGGCGGCCGCGGCCGTCCATGAATGGGGTCAGGTACACCTCGACGCTCGGCCCGCCGACGGCCGGGTCGAGTCGGCCGGACACCGCCAGCATCGCGTCCCGAACCGCCTCCGCCTCCAGCCGGCGGAGGTTCGCCCGGTGCAGCAGCAAGTTCCGCGGGTCGGCCAACTCGGCCGCTTGCCCGGCGGCGTCGGCCGGCGGGCGGCTGTCCATCTGCCACGCGCTCGTCAGCACGAGCCGGCGGACGAGACGCTTGACCGACCACCCGTCGGCCACGAACCCGGCCGCCAAGTGGTCGAGCAGTTCCGGGTGCGTCGGGCGGTCGCCCATGACCCCGAGGTTGTCGGTCGAGGCGACGATCCCCCGGCCGAACAGGTGGTGCCAGACGCGGTTGACCATCACCCGGGCGACCAGCGGGTTGGCCGGGTCGACGAGCCGGCCGGCCAGGGCGAGCCGTCCCGAGCCGGCCGTGGTTCCCGCCAGCGGCCGGTCGCCGTCCACCGCCTCGAGGAACCGCCGGGGCACGACATCACCCGGCGTCTTGTGCGACCCGCGGACGAGCACCCGCTCGTCCACCGGCGACCCGTCGAGCATCGCCATCGCCGTGGCGGACGGCCGGTAGCCGGCCGCGGCGGCGGCCAGGGCGTCAGACCGGTTCTTGAATGCGGCGGCGGCTGAGTCTGCGGCACCGGTACCGGCGGATTGCCCATCTCGCCCCACGAGCCCGAGCAGCGCCGGCCGCGCGAGCAACCAGTCGGCCAGCGCCGCATCGTCCCGGCACGCGCAGGCGGTGCCGTTCGTGGCGGCCACCCATGCTTCGCGCAGGCGGTCGCCGGCGGCGCGGGCCGGGACGTCGTTCGGAGCGGGCAACGCGAGGGCGGACGGTGCGGCGGCGGGCGAGCCGTTCACAGACGCGGTGGGGCTACTGCCAGCATCTCCGGGCGTCGAACGGTCCGTCCGCCGTCCCAACGCGGACGCGCCGCCGAGGTTTGAAGCGTCCGACGCAGCAAACGCGAGGGCTCCCACCCGCCCGTCCGCCGTGTTCGCCGGCGCGTCCGCCCCGAGCCGCACCCACTGGACGGCCAGCCACGCCCCGCCGGCGTCCGGGCCAAACTCGACGTGCGCCCGCTGGCCGGCATAGCCGGTCAGGTCGATCGCGTGGACCCGCCAACCGTCCGGGGCCTTGAGCGTCTGCTTCGCGACCTGGTGAAGCGGCCCTTCGGCCAACCGGTACGAGCCGATACAGACGAACGCCCGGCCCATTCCCCGGACGCGGAGGTACAGCTTTGGGGCGGCGGCGGGGATTGTAAATGTCGGGGTGCGGAGCAGCCCGGGCAGCGGCTTGCCGTGCGGGTTGGCGACGGCGGCCGGGCCGTCGAGGACGGCCGCGACGGGGCGGTCGGGGGAGGGGCCGGCCAGCGCCCGCCCCGCCGGCAGCGGGCTGGTGCCGAAGGCGTCGCCGTCGGCGAGCCAGGGGGCGGCGGGGACGGCGTAGTCGACGACGACGGTGGCGGCGGGCTCCGGCGGTTTCGACCGGTCCGGCGGGGGTGCCGATGCCGCGGGGGACATCAACGTCGCGAAACCGCGAAGCGGGTGGCCTGCGGCCTTCTCGGAACGCCGGAGTTCGTCCGCCCACGCCCGGATCACGTTGGAGTCGAGGTCCGCCGTCGGGGCGAACGCCGCGTCACCGCGGGCTAGGCGAATTGCCGCGACGAGGTAGTCGCCGAGTCGGTCCGTGACCGGGCGGGCCCGGGTGCCGACGGCGGCGAGCAGCTTCGCAGCGGCGTCGGCGTCGGTCGCCTGCAGCCTTGCGGCGGCGGCGGCGTTGCTTGCCTGGTGCTCGAACGACACCTCGCGGTAGCTGCCGGAGTACACGAACCCGGCGAGGGCCGCGTAGTCCTTCGCCGAGATCGCGTCGAACTTGTGGTCGTGGCAGCGGGCGCACCCGACCGTCAGCCCGAGGAACGCCTTGCCGAACGTGTCGATTTGGTTGTCGACCCGGTCGCACTCGTCGGCTCGGATGTCGACCGGGGAGTGGACCTGCTCGTTCAGGAACCAGAACCCGGTGCCGAGGACCGACTCGTTGACCTCGCCTGTCGCGTCCGTCCGCGGCCGGGGCAGCAGGTCGCCGGCCACGTGCTCGGTGACGAACTGGTCGTACGGGACGTCGGCGTTCAGGGCCCGGACGACGTAGTCGCGATACCGCCAGGCGGCCGGGACGTCGTAGTCGAACTCGTGCCCGCGGGTCTCGGCGTACCGGACGAGGTCGAGCCAGTGCCGGCCCCACACCTCCCCGAACGCCGGGGACGCCAGCAGCCGGTCGACGACTTTGGCGAACGCGTCGGGGGACGAATCGGCGACGAACGCCTCGACGTCCGCCGGGGCCGGCGGCAGCCCGGTCAGCACGACGGCGGCTCGGCGGATCAGCGCCCGACGGTCGGCCGCCCGGGCCGGGGCCAGCCCGGCGGCTTCCAGCTTGGCCAGCACGAACCGATCAACGTCGGTCGTCGCCCAGGCCGCGTCACGCACGGGCGGGACGGGTGGCGCCGACATCGGCCTCCACGCCCAGTGATCGGATTTGCGGGCGGCGAGGTCGAACCCGCCGGGCTTGGCGGCGACGGCAGCAACCGTCCCACCGGCGGACGGCTTGTCGCCCACTGGCTTGCCGGCTCCCGGCGCGGCGGCCGGCCCGCCGGGCCATGGGGCCCCCCGCCGCACCCACTCGGCCAAGTCCGCGACCTGGCCGTCGGTCAGCTTCCCCTTCGGCGGCATCTGCAGGTCGACGTTCGCGTATGACACCGCCTCGATCAGCTTCGACTTGCCCGGCTGTCCGGGGACGACACTCGGGCCGTTGTCGCCGCCCTTGAGCAGCCCGGCGAGCGCGTCGACGGTGAGCCCGCCCTTGTCCTTGCCGTCGCGGGCGGAGTGGCACTTGTAGCACCGCTCGGCGAGCAGCGGGCGGACGCGGGCCTCGAAGAACTCGACGTCGGCGGCGGGCGGCGCGGCGGAGGCGGGTTGCGCCG
>JAQGHJ010000134.1 GCA_028288905.1 Phycisphaerales bacterium
GCGACCAGCTCCCCGATCGACCGGGCCACGTCGTCGACGTGCGACTTGAAGGTCAGCAGGAAGTCGGCCGCCCGCTCGCCGAACGCCGGCAGCTTGTCCGTCAGGTTCGCCACCACGTCCGCGCCCCTCACGAGCGTGTCGAAGAAGCCGGCGACCGTCCCGACGACCTGATCGCTCCCGCCGGCCAGCTTGGAAACGAACCGCACGAACATCTCGGACAGGTTGTCGAGGATCCGCCCGAGGACGGCCCCTAGCCGGTCGGCCCCCCGCGCGAACGCCGGCGACTGCCACAGGTCGATGATCCCGCCGGTCAGCTTGTCGATCCGGTCGGACACCGAGTCGAAGACCCCGCCCTCGGACACCTTGGTGACGGCCGCTGCCACGGCGTCCTTCAGGTGTTCCATCCGCACGCTGACCAACCGGCCCATGCGTTCGGTCGTCTCCGGCGGGACGAGCTGGTCCAGGTACTTCCCGAGCGCCCGGGTCGCCGTGGCCGGGTCGGACTCGATGAGGTTGATCGCCTCGCCGACCGTCGTGTTCATCTCCCGCGAAAGCAGCCTGCCCACCGACTGCGGACTGACACCAAATCTGCGACGGACCGATTGGAAGGCGGACGGCCCCCCCTCCCCAAGGTTGCGGAGCGCGATGGTCGCCCCAACGCCCTGGCTCGGGTCCAGGGCCTGCAACTGCTTCGTGAGCCGGGCGAAGTCGGCCGTCGAGGCGGCGGCCGTCTCGGCGTCGCGGGACCAGGATATTTTCCCGCTCAGCCCCGGGAGGAAGCTGACCGCCTGCCCGGCGTCCCTCAGCTCGGAGACGGTGGACGTCCCCTTGCGGCTCATGCCGACGAGCTGGTCGTTCAGCTCCCGGCCCCGGCCGACGGAGCCCATCACGCTGCTGACCGAGTAAACGAACTTCCGCGCGTCCTCGGTTGCACTGAAGGCGAACTTGCTGAACTCCGCGATCGGGGTGATCAGGAACGTCTCGATCGCGTGGCCGACCGTGGTCAGCGAGTACACGACGGCCGACAGCCCGAGGAATGCGGAGGGCAACTTGCCCACCGCCCGGCCCGCGTTGCCGGCCGACGTCCCGATCGCGTCCAGCCCGCCGGAGATCGGCTTCAAAGCCTTCGACGCCGTCCCGCCCAGCCCAGTCAGCAGAGACGAGAGCTTCCCGAGGGACCCGCCGTTCGCGTACTTCGAGAGCGTGTCGTTCAATGACGACCAGGACCGCGCCGTCGGGTCCGTCGTCTGCCGGACGACGCTCGACCCGCCCGCCGTACTGGTGGCTACCGTGGCGGACCGTGCGTTCCGGGCCGCCACTTGCTGGAGTTGGCCGAGCTGGGACCGGGCGGCGGGCCCGATCAGATCCGGCCCGATGCCGACTTTGCCGAGGCTCCGGATCCACCCGCTGACCCGCTCGATCTCCGGCCGTGCCGCCGTCGCGAACGCCGAGCCGTACGCCTTCCCGGCCGCCGTGCCCGCCCGTGCGGCGTCGGCCGCGTCGTCGCGGTTGACGATGGTGCCGAGGCGGACGGGGTTGCCCAGGAAATCGCTCATTGAAGTACCCCCGTAGGAAGCAAATCCAGCCCAGTTCCCGCCCCGCCCCTACCGTCGGTCGCCCCGGCCCCGGGACGGGCCTCGGCATTCGATTCAGGGCCCCTAGCGACCTCGCGGATGTCGACGCACCGCAGGGCCAGAGCCCGTAAAGCGTGCTTCAATAGCTTCCGCAATCGAATTTCCGGCCTGCGGCCGAGGCGGTCGTCTTTGGGCTCCAACACGATCACAAACCGCGGCGCGCGTTTTTCACCCGCGCCGCGGCGGGCCCCGGGGACGAGCCGGGGCGCACACGCAGGATCGGAAGGGCCGTCCGTCACGGCCGCACCGCGCTGCTGGCGATGAACTCTTGAATGTCGGTCACGCGGAAGCGGAATGACCGTTTACCGAAGCGGTAACTGCGGAGCCGACCTTCGCGCACGATCTGCCTCAAGGTCCAGCGGTCCAGCCGAAGCAGCCGGGCGGCCTCACTCAGCTTCATGAACGTGTCGGATTCGGTCGGGGCGGTGGTCATGTCGAGGGGATAGACGCGGGCGGAGTTCCAAAAACCGCGCACGCCCCGCAACTCCCGCAATCCCCGCCGGCCGGGCCGGCGTCGGCGGATCGACGGGCTCGTGCTGGGGGACGGCGCGGGCACCCTGGTGTGGGTGTGGGACGTCCCCGCCCGCCCCCGCGTCCCCCGTCCGGCCGGCGTAGGATTCGGTACCGCCATGCCCCACTACTCCCCCGGCCGCCCCCTCCACGCTTGTTCGCGCGGCGAACTCCTGTTCGGGGCCGCGTGGTTCGGGCTGTTCGCCTGCGTCTGGCCGGCCGGCCTCGTCCTTTGGCTCGCGGTGGGGATCGCCCCCGCCCCGGGCTGGGCGACGGTGATCGCCGTGGCTGTCGCCGTCGTCGGGACGGGGTTCACGACCGTCTGCGCGCTCGCCGCGGGGAGCGAGGTCCGGGAGCTGAAGCGGCGGCGGTCCGGGACGGAGAAGTCCGGTAGCGGCGGTTGAACCTCGACCCCGACGCTCACGCCGCCGGCCGCAGTCCGTCGCCGTCGGCCGCCGCCCACTTCGACAACCACTTGGACGCCTCCGCCGCGAGCGCGTCCGGCGGCCCGTCCCCCATCCGTCCGACGACCCAGGCGAGCCGGCACACGCCCCGGCACCGCTCGACCCGATCGGCCGGGTGCCCGTCGAACGTCGACGGCGGCAGCGCGGCCCAGGCGGCGGCATACCTTTCAAGGATCGAGGGGCCCTGGGGCTGCGCCTCCCGGGCGACGGGGGCGGCAACCGGCACCGGGGCGACTGGGACCGACTCGGCCGGGGCCCCGACCTGTCCCGCCTTGAGCCGGGCCCGGTACGCGTCCGCCCGCTCGACCTCGACGCCCGCGGACCACTCGACGAACTCGGCGTACCGGGGGTGGCTCGGGCCGACGCTGTACTTCTTAGAGACGCCCCGGCCGCCGGCCGCTCTGGCGTTGTACGTGCGGTCGACGCACGCGATCAGCCCGGCCCGCTCCAGGACCCGTTTGGCCGCCACGAGCCCGGGCGTCCCGGGGATCGGGCCCTGGTACGCCCGGGCCGCCTTCAGTCCGCCGAACGCGCCGCGGATCGACTCGACGCCCGCCGTCCACTGATCGACCGCGTAGGCCCGGCGGACGAACGACCCTTTGGTGACGACGAACAGCACGACCGCCAGCGCCTCCGGCCGGAGCCGACCCGTCCAGTCGTCCACGACGACCTCCCCCGTCGTGCGGACGACCCGTTCGACCCGGAACGCCTTGGGGCCGCAGTGGGCCTCGACCGCCCGCACGAGCGCGTCCCGCTGCCCGACCCAATCCTGGGTAAGCATCTCCCCCGCCCGGCTAGGTAAGCATCTCCTCTTTGTCGTGCGCCGTGCGCGAGCCCGACGGTCCCCGTTGGTACTGCGGCTTTTGACCCGGGTCATGTTGGGTTCGGGCGTCTCCCCCGCGCCCGGCGTGTCCCACCGGACCGGCGTCGTTCCGGCCTCGACCAGGGTGGCGCACGCGCGGCCGTCGGCGACCCGCTCCAGGTCCTCCAGGGTGAACAGGGGCGATCGGCGCAGCCGATCAATGTCTGCGCGGCCGGCGGGCAGGCGGGGCACGGGCGCGGGCACAGCTCTATTTACCACCCGGGTTCCGGGCCCGTTCAGCACGTTGTGCCGGCCCCTTAGCGCGACCTCGCCCCGGAAGCCGAGGGCCCACGCGCGGGCGGCCAGTGCGCGCTGGGCTCGGTCGGCGAGCGCGTTGAACGCGCTCGGGTCCAGGGCGAGCGGGCCCGGGTCCACCATGATGTACTCGCGGTGCCGGTCGCCGTCGGCCTCGACGTACGCCCCTGCGAACGCCTCCCCGACGAGCCGGGCGAGGGCCGCGCCGGCGTCCGGGGCTCCGTCGGCCGAGATGCACAGCAGCACCCGCCACGCGTCCCGCTGTAGGGTGTAATCGAGCGGCGAGCCCCCCTTCAGGTGGTCGGGCAGGTGCCGGAGCCATCGACGCGCTCCGGCCGGGGCGGCGTCGGGGTCGGCCAGCATCTTGTTCAGGCGGGCGTCGGACGGGCGGCGCGGGCCGACGTCGAGCGGGCAGACGACCGGGGCGAGTAAGGTCCAGAGGTCATCGGCCAGCTCGCGGGAGCCGGGGCGGGACCGGGGTCCATCCTCCGGTCTGTTCCGGGTCGGGCGTTGGTAGAATTGGGGCACTGCTGCTTCCGTTGCGACCCCCGGTGCCCTGGCAGGCGTCCGGGGGTCATTTTTTGCGTCCGCCCGGCCGGGAACCTCCCGGTCGTCGGGGCCGACGCTCGTCTCACATGCGTACCGCGCGGCGGGTTTGGAACAGACCGGAGGCTGGCGCAAGCCGGCTCCAAACTGCCGGTCAGGTGGCAGTTCCGGGGGCGGTACATGGTCGCCAAGCCGCTGCCCGGCCTACGGTTCGGACTCACACGCAATCGGATTGCATGTCCAGGGTGGGGCGGGAGATAGCCGAAGATCGGCCGGCTGGGGAACGCGTTTTTGCAAGGGACGCGGGACGGGACAGGGCGATCGGGGTGCCGGTGCGTTTCCCTCACGCGTACGGGATCGGGGCGTCGGACTCGCGCGACGTCTCTACCGTGTCCCGCTCTAGTGTCCCGCTCTCGATAAGGCCCAGCGGCGGGCGACGCACAAGCCGAGAGCGACCAGGGCCAACCCGAGGGCCGGAGACTACCGCGCGCGGTGCCGTGGCCGGGGTCCGTCCGGCTGGGCTCGGGTAGGGTATGGCCCGCGGCCGACCCCCACATGGTTGCTGACGCACCGATCGCCGTACGCCCGGACGGGCCGCGGTCGATCGTCGGGGACCGGGTGGGTGGGCGAAACGCGGGCGGCGACGGGGTGAGGGCGGGTGGGCGTCGATTAATCCGTGCGTCACGCCAGCGCTGATGTATCCTCGCATCGATGAAGGTCGCGCGGGTGCCTGATCTGGTCGCGGAGGTCGAGCGGTTCCGGTCGTGGGCCGCGACGCCCCGCGCGGCCGAGGGCGGCGCGGAGTGGGACGCCCTCTACGAGGACTGGGACCGGGTGTACGCGGCCGTCCTCGGGCTCGTCGACGCCAAGCCGTTCGCCGCGTGGTCGGCGGCCGAGGCCGCGGCCGTGCTGTACGCGGTCGCCCGGGACAACGATCTTCAGCACTTGGCCGGGGAGATCCGCGCCCGCGCCCCGGGCCTGTTGCCCGACCTGGCCGAGGCGGCCCTGCGGGGCGGCGAGCGGGACGCCCGGTGGCAGCTCGCGGAGGAACTCGGACGCCTCGCGACCGCTTGCCCGCGACGCGGCCCGTTGCTCGAACGGCTGGCCGGCGACGAGGACGAGTACGTCCGCCGCCGCGCGCTGGGGGCGCTGGCGCGGGCCGGGTCGCCGGCGACCGAGCGGGTCGCGCTGGAGGCGTGGCACCGCCCGGACGCGTCCCAGGAGTGGGCGCGGATGACGGCCCTGTGGGCCCTCCACCGCGTCGGGTCCGGCCAGCTCGGGCGGCTGCTCGACGAGGCCGAGCGGGACGCCCGGCCGTACTTGGCGGCCTACGCGGCCGACGTCCGCCGCGGGAGGGTCGACGAGTAGGCCCTGGCCCTGGCCCCGGCGGTGGCTTTGGCCCGCCGCGAGGGTCTGCCGCCGGACTGCCGGGGCGACCGGGTACCGCGCCGCGAGCCGGCCGTGGTGGGAACCTCGACCACACCTGGGTGACCTCGTCGTCGTCGTTTGCACCGACGGCCGACCGCGGGCTACCCTTCAGCCGGACTCAGCAGGGGAGGCCGGATGCTGAAGATGATGGTCGTCGGGCTGGTCGGGCTGGTGATCGGGTGCGCCGGCTCGGGCATCGTCGGCGACGGGTTCCCTGACGACATGCGGGTCCACGCGGCGGCCGCGCACGCGTTCTACGGGGCGGCCGGCCGTTGGCCGCGGTCGACCGCCGAGCTGGCCGAGGGGGCCGGGCGGGCGGGCGTGCGGTTCGACCCGGCCCGGTTCCAGTCCATGGCGTTCGACCCGGCCCCGGACGGCGGGCTGACCCTCCGCTGGACGGAGGGCACAGCGCTGGTGCGGACGGAGGTCGTGTTCCCGCTCCGAAGCCCGGATGGCCCGCCACCCACCGGCGGTCGGTAGGCGCGGTTCGCCGAGGGGACCGCGGGGTTACCGGCCCAACTCGACCAGGGTGGCCGGTAGGATGTCTGCCGATGCTCCGCCGCCTGTTCACCGTCCTGTCGGCCGCGTCGCTCGTGCTGTGCGTGGCGACGTGCGTGCTGTGGGCGGCGACCCACCGGACGACCTTGGCTGTCGGCCTGCTCGAACCCGGCGAGCGGTGGCGGGTCGCGTCGTACGACGGCCGCGTGTGGGTGGACAACCAGCCGCAGGTGGACACCGACCGGGACGAACGCGAGCGGCTGCTCGAGGCGTTCAAGGCACTCGAATGGCAGTCCAGGGCGCGGGACGAGCTGGACGAAAGGGACGACGGGCGGACCCTGCCCCAGCGGAAGTCAGCCGCCGCCGCGGCCTACCGTGCGGCCCGCCGGCGGGCGACGTCGCCGTCGACCCGGCAGAGCGTCCGCCACGTCGCCGTGGCCGGGTGCGCGTCGATCCTGCCCGCGCTGTGGGTTGCCGCCGCGGTGGTTCGCCGCGTGCGGCGAGGTCGGAGGCGGGCTTCCGGACGGTGCCTCGCATGCGGGTACGACCTGACCGGGAACGCGAGCGGCGCGTGCCCAGAGTGCGGCGCGCGCGTGAGGGCGTCGTCTCCCGCGGCCGGATCGGGTTCCGCTTGAAAGCCGCCGCGATGACCGACGACCGGATCAACTTCGCCGCCGTGCTGGCCGCCGTCCGGGACCCGAGGAACCGCAACCGGGTGATCTGGAGCCCGGGCACGACGCTGGCGGTGATGGGCATCGAGCGGTTCCCGTACGACCCGCCCGCGAATTACCGCGCCATGAAGCGGGTCCTCGCGGACCTCCGGGCGGCCGGGTTCCTGGTCCAGCGACCCCGCACGCACCGGCACTTCACGCTGAGGGAGGTCGCCTACGAACGGCCGGCGGCCGGGGGGCCGGCGGGCACCGTGACCGAGGCGTACGACGGCGCGGGGACGAGCGGCGTTGCCCCTTGACCAAACCCGGGTGCTGATCGGCGGGTACACTTCCCGGCCGATGGCCCGCCGCCTGCTCACCCTCCTGCCGGTCACGTCGCTGGTGTTGGTCGGCACGGCCGCGTGCGGGTGGTGGATGTGGGGCCGGCCCGACCCTGTCTCGGCCGACCTCGCCGACGCCGTCTCCGCCGCGCTCGCCGACGCCGTCCCCGCGTCCGGTGAGCGGACCGTCGACCTCGCCCGGGTCGCCGGGTTCGACTGGGACACCGTCCACTTCTTCGGGCCGTACCGGACCCGGGCCGAGGTCGAGCGGACGCTCGGGTTCCCGTGGCCGGGCCTCGGCGGCTCCCGCATCGAACACGACGACGGCGTGACCCTGGTGGTGTTCGTCAAGGGCGGGCGGGTCGTCCGGTCGTTCGACCACCGGCGGGCGGCCGGGGACTATGCCGGCGAGGACCTCGCCCGGCCCGGGGGGTTCGCGCGGGCCGACGCCCGGTTCGTGGTCCGGCGGGACGGCGGCCGGCCCACCGTGAGCGTCGCCGTGCCGACCGCGGCACCCGC